>JANOKQ010000761.1:0-4321 GCA_031419375.1 Acidimicrobiaceae bacterium | reverse complement strand
CAAGATCTACGTCGAGTCGCTCGTCAAGCGTGGCGACATCACCCTTGACGAGGCCGAGGGCGCGTTCAACGACTTCCAGTCGAAGCTGCAGGAGGCCCTCGATGAGACACGGGCACACGCTCCCGAGGTGATCAAGGTGGCCAGGCCACCTCGGCCGCGTGGCGTGTTGCCGCATGTGGAAACGGGTGTCGATCGCGCCGTTCTCGACCGGATCTTTGCGCAGCTGACGAGCTACCCCGACGGCTTCACGGTGCACCCCAAGCTCGGCCGCCAGTTTGCTGCGCGGGCCAAACAGTACGACGAGACCGGGCTGGTCGACTGGGCCACCGCCGAAGCGTTCGCGATTGGGTCGTTGGTGCTCGAGGGCACACCGGTCCGCTTTGCGGGTGAGGACAGCCGCCGCGGCACGTTCAGCCATCGTCATGCCGCGCTGGTCGACTACGAGAACGAAAACCTGTTCATCCCGCTGGCACAGATGCCGGATGCGCAGGCCGAGTTTTGGGTGTACGACTCGTTGCTCAGCGAGTACGCCGCGCTCGGCTACGAGTACGGCTACTCGCACTCCAACCGTTCAGCGCTCGTGGTCTGGGAAGCGCAGTTCGGCGACTTCATCAACGGCGCCCAGATCATCATCGACCAGTACCTGGTTGCCGCCGAGGACAAGTGGGGCCAGGAGAACAACCTTGTGCTGCTGCTGCCGCACGGCTACGAGGGGCAGGGTCCCGAGCACAGCTCGGCGCGTATCGAGCGATTCCTCACCCTGTGCGCGGAGGACAACATCCAGGTGGTCAATGCCACCACGACCGCCCAGTACTTCCACATGCTTCGCCGCCAGGTCCGCCGCGAAGTACGCAAGCCGTTGGTGGTGTTCGCACCGAAATCGCCACTGCGGATGAAGGACGTGATGTGTTCGGTCGAGAGCTTCACGACCGGCTCGTTCGAGGAGGTGCTCGACGATCCGGGCATCGAGGACCGGTCAGCGGTCGAGCGGATCGTGTTTTGTTCGGGCAAGGTGGCCTGGGATGCATTTGGTGAGCGGAACCGGCGCTCTGCCCCGGTCGCGATCGTGCGCATCGAGCAGCTCTACCCGTTCCCGCAGGAGCAACTGCTCGGCGTGCTCGACAGCTACCCGAACGCGCGCGACCTGGTGTGGTTGCAGGAGGAGCCCGAGAACATGGGCCCGTGGAGCTTTGTCGAAGCGCGCACGTGGCGTGTGAAGGAACGCGGCTACGACCTCCGTCATGTCTCACGCGTGGCCAGCGGCAGCCCAGCCACGGGCTCGAAGGCGATCCACGATCAAGAGCTCGCCGACCTCCTCGAGGAAACCTTCGCCGGCTTCTAGAAGATCGCCCGTCGACCGTGGGCGGTGCCGCAGCGTTAGTCGCCGCGGGGAGGGTCCGACGCGCGAGCCGAAGCCTGGCCGAACTTGCCCCGCCGCGCCAATCGGCGGTGGCGATCTCGACGGCCGAAGTGCTCGACGATCTTCGTTCTGATCGCTGATGCTCTATCTCGACACGTCAGCGTTTCTCAAGTTGCTCGTCGATGAGGAACACTCCAGCAATCTGCGTGCAGCACTCGCGCACGCAACCGTGTGGTCCTCGGCGCTGCTCGACGTCGAGGCTCACCGTGCTGCCAGACGGCTCGGCCTACCTGCCGACGTCGTCGCCGAATACCTTGAGGCGGTCACCCTGATTGTGCTTGGGGATCACACGATCGCCAGCGCACGCGAGGTCCGTTCTGACAGCCTTCGCACGCTTGACGCCTTACACCTTGCTTCGGCGATGGAGCTCGGTGCCGATCTCGACGCCGTCGTCACCTACGACCGGCGGCTCGCGCAAGGATGCACGGCTGAGGGTTGCAAGGTGTTTGCGCCCGGTCGTCGCGACGGCTGGTGGAGCGCGACGACAGATTGATCAACGCAGCGTGATGCCGAGGGCTTGTTCGAGATCGGCGATCGCCTGCTCGGCGGTGAGGACCTTGATGGTGTGCATGCCCATCGCTGCTGCGGGCTTCAAATTGATGCCGAGGTCATCGAGGAACACGCAACTCGTCGGTTCCACCTGCAGCATCTGGCAGGCAATTTCGTAGAACCTGGGTTCGGGTTTGCGAACGCCGACCTTGCTGCTTTCGACGACAGCGTCGAAGCGGCCCATGATCGCGCTGATCGAATCGGAACGCGCCGACGATGCGTGCTCGCCGGTGACGTTGTTGGTGAGGCACGCCGTCTTGTACCCGGCGGCACGCACGGCATCGAGGGCCGTCACCATCTCGGGGCGCACGTCGCCGGCGAGCAGGGCCAACACGTCGGCTCCGCTGATTTCGTGGCCGAGCATCTGCGACTCGGCAGCAAAGACCCCGTCGAACTCGGCCGGGGCGATGTCGCTGCGTTCGAGACGTGCCCAGGCGTTGGTGTGCGGATTGGTGGCGTTGACCCGGCGGATGAAATCGAGAGGAAATCCGTGGTCGTCTTCGTACCGATTGAACGCCTCGAACGGGCTCGTCAAGATGACGCCACCGAAGTCCCACAGCACAGCTTTGAACATGTCGGCACTGTACGAGCGACGGCCAGCATCGCGGAAGACGGACATTGCGCGACCTGAGCTGGTTGACTAGTTGCTGATATGCCTGACCACGTCGTCGTCGACGGATCGAACCTCGCCACCGAGGGTCGCTCCATGCCCAGTCTCGCCCAGCTCAATGATGCAGTCATGGCGTTCATCACCGATCATCCCACCGCGTTGATCACAGTCGTGGTGGATGCCACCTTCGGCCACCGGATCGACCAGAGCGAGGTAGCCGAGTTCGACGAGGCTGTGGCCAACAACGAAGTGGTGGCACCGCCAGCGGGTGCGGTCGGTCGGGGCGACGCATTCGTTCTGTCGATTGCCAACAAGGTGGGGGCGACGATCCTGTCGAACGACTCGTTCCAGGAGTTCCACGGTCAACACGATTGGTTGTTCGACGAAGGCCGGTTGATCGGGGGCAAGCCGGTTCCGCACATCGGCTGGGTGTTCGTACCACGGCTGCCGGTGCGCGGCCTGATCAGTCGCAACTCGGTGAAGGATGCTCGACGCAAGCGGACCGGCGGCGAGACCCAGCGCGGCATGGTGCGCATGGGTAGTCCCGAGGCGAACCTGCCGATGCCTGTGCCCAAGGGCCCGCCGCCGCGGCGTGCCGCTGCTGCTGCTGCTGCCGCTGCCGATGGCCCCGCTACCGCCTCCGGTTCGCGCCGGCGTGGATCGGGTTCCGGTCGGGGCCGGGCGACTGCTGGTGAGGTCGCAGCTGCTGCGGCGACTGTCATTGCCGCCGACGTCATCCAGCAAGCGGTTCAGGCCGCGCCGAGCATTCCCAAGGCCACGGCCGTCAATGATTTGTTGCCGTTCCTGTCCTTCGTCGAGCACCACCCGGTGGGCACCAGCGTCAACGCGGTCGTCGAGAACTACTCCTCGCACGGTGCCTATGTTCGTGTTGGCGATGTGAAGGGATACGTGCCGTTGCGGTTGATGGCAGATCCGGCACCGCGCAGCGCGCGCGAGTTCATGAAGATTGGCGATGCCGTCACCTTGGTGGTCGACAGCTACGCGGGTGCCCGGCGCAGCATCGATCTCGCAGTCGTGGGCATGTCCACCGCCGTTGCTCCCGAGCCGCCGAAGAAGCCGACTAAGCGCGCCGCGTCGAAAACCGCGAAGGCCCCTGCCTCCGATCTGGTTGCCGCCGATCTGGTCGCCTCCGGCTCGTCGGCGGAGCCGCCGATGAAGGTCAAGCGGGTGTCGAAGGCTGCCAAAGCGGCCAAGTCTGAGCCGCTGCCCGTCGAGACCGGTTCCGACCCGAGTGCCCCCGCCCGAACCCCTCGTCGAGCACGCAAGTCCGCTGCTAGCGAACCGGTGGTGAGCGACGTGGCCAGCGTGGAGCCAGTCATCGCGGCATCGAGTGCCCCAGCCGCCAAGGTGCCCGCCAAGAAGTCGACCCGCAAGCAGGTGCCGTCAACCACCGTCAAGCCACTCGCGGCCGTCGATGTCCCGGTACCGGCGAAGGCTCCCGCAACGAAAACGGCTCCCGCAAGGAAGACAGCTCTCGCGAAGACTCCGGCGGTCAAGGCCCCGGCGGTGAAGGCTCCGGCGGTCAAGGCCCCGGCGGTCAAGGCCCCGGTGGTCAAGGCCCCGGTGGTCAAGGCTCAGGCGGCGAAGGCCCCGGCCCGAAAGTCGCCGGCGGCACAAGAGCCGGCGGCACAAGCGCCGGCGGCACAAGCGTCGGCGTCTGCGGCGAGGAAGGCATCGCTAGCGAGGCCTTCTGTGGCGAAGTCAGGTGGGCGAGGTGCTGC
>JANOKQ010000760.1:0-3770 GCA_031419375.1 Acidimicrobiaceae bacterium | reverse complement strand
GGCCGACACCGTGGTCCACTCGGAGATCAGTTGCTCGGTCGTCGACGAGGCGCGCTCGCGGACCTGCAACTCGTTCATTCCATCCCACCAGAACGGCGAACCGAGTTCCTTGCAGATCGGCTTGCCGGCCCGCTTCTGACGGAAGAACTCGCGCGGCGATGCCTGGCTTGCGGCGGAGCCGACGAGGTGGGCTGCCATCGCGCGGACATCCCACCGGGTGCATTCGGTCTGCATCCTCCATTGTTCGGGGCTCAGCACCCGCATCAGGTCGCCGAACTTGCGGTTCTCCACGGCGGTGATCTGCATTGCTTCGTCGTGGCCGATACGGGTGATCGCCGTCACGTCGACGGTTGCGTTCGGGGTCTGGTTCATTTCTTGGTCCTCCTGCTCGTTGGCTGTGAGATGTTCGATTGATTTGTTGAGCGCAGGTCGATGTCGGCGACGAGCATTTCCACGACGCGGCGGGCGAGGACGATCCATCGATCCCCACCTGGATCGTTCGCCACCTGCTGGTGGGCCAACCCGGACACGATCGCCGAGAAGAGATCGACGTCGCTCTGCGCCTGCGCGCCTGCGGCGCGTAGGCGCTCGGTCATGAGTTCGACGAACCGCCACGCTGGCTCCATCGCCGCCTCCGACGGTTCGAAGCCGGGGATGGTGCGCTGGAAGAGCAGTTGATGGCGAACGGTGTCCTCGCCCGAGAAACGGACCAGGTCCTCGACGATGGCGACCAATTCTTCTCGGGCATCCGCGAGCGGTTCGCGCGCCACACACCGATCGAGCAGCTGCCGTTGACCGTCTTCGAACATCAAGTCGTACAGACCGAGCTTCGACTCGAAGTACGCATACAGAGATGGCTGCCGGAGATCGACGCTGTCGGCGAGGTCCCGCAACGATATGCCGGCGAGGCCATCGCGGCGGGCCAACGACCACGCTTCCCCGATGATCCGGGAGCGTTTGGCGACATGGCGCCGACCGCGCCGGTCTGGCGAAGCGGATGGGGGCTGGATGTTGGTCGACTCTGTTGGATCACTCATAGATTATCTATGAGTGATAGTATTTTCCGGCCGACGCGAAGTCAAGAGGCTTCCGGTCCAGATTTGACTTGCTCCCACCTGACATCACGGACTGTGAGCCACCACCCTGGATACATCGCTGAGAGGCCGGGCACGAAGACCCAGCGCCAACCGATAGTCGCGTCACCGATTTGATGCTCGACGATAGAGGGTCGATCGTCCATTGTGAGCGGGTGACCGAGACCGCACTCACCTCGACTGCCGATTCGATCCGGTTCGCTCCCCGTCGCGACCGCCGAATTCCGCGACACCTCGCGTCACGGTGGGGGTACCGCTTTCCCGCTGGAAAACTGCCGCTAACCACCCCACCCGAACGGAGCAACCGGTTGTGAGTGACACCGCTTTCCCGCGGGAAACGGTTGCGGGCCGCGATTGCCGTCCGCCGAGTGGCGTCGGGCCAGCGGAATGCGTACGGCGTACTCGGATTGTCAGAGCGCGAGAACTCGAGAAACGCTGCGGCTGACGAAACCGTGGCGTTCGTAGAACTGCTGCGCTGGTGAGTTTGCGATGTAGCCGTCGACGTGGGCTTCGACGCACCCGCTTTCCTTGGCCCACACGAGGAACCGTTCGGTCAGGCCTGCGCCGACACCCGTTCGCCGATGCTGGGACCGGACGTACATGCTCCGCAAAATTGCGTAGTTGACGGGCTGACGTGTCGGCGACGATCCGGTCCGGTATCCGTCGAGGAATCCAACTACGTGACCGTCGTCGTGGGCAACGAGGACGACGCTGGACGTATCGGACACGAGCCGTTCGAAATCGGCGCGCCCCTCACGCTGCGGCCACGTGGTGTCGACGAAGGTGTCGTACCGGCCAGCGTCCTCGGCAAACAGAGCGCTCCCGAGATCAACAAGTCCTTCGATGTGGCCTTCGTGCGCATGCTCAATGACGACCATTGCCGGATCGTACCGATCCGGCAGTCGCCGGACCGCCGCATCTGAGCTACCGAAGGCGTCTCGCCGAGGCGGCCGAATAGCGTGGCGGCATGCCCGATCGGTGTTTTGCCAATCCTCGGCTTGCGGACATCTACGACGATCTCGACGCTGACCGCCGCGACCTCGATCACTACGTGGCCATGGCCGCAGAGTTCAGCGTCCGCTCGGTGCTCGACGTGGGCTGCGGTACCGGGGTGCTTGCCTGCCTCCTCGCTGCGAAGGGGCTCGACGTCACCGGTGTCGATCCGGCAGAGGCGACACTCGCGGTTGCCCGCCGCAAGCAGGGTGCCGATCGGGTCCGCTGGGTCGTGGCGGATGCCACCACCATCGCACCCATGGGCGTGGATCTGGTCACGATGACGGGAAACGTCGCGCAGGTGTTCCTGACCGACAGCGAGTGGTGGGCCACCCTGGCTGGTATCCGCACTGCGCTTCACCCGAGTGGCCGACTCATCTTCGAGGTTCGCGATCCTGCCCGCCGCGGTTGGGAGGAGTGGAACCGTGACGACTCGTTCGCTCGAGTGGAGATTCCTGGCACGGGTACGGTCGAGACCTGGGTCGAACTGATCGATATCTCGCTGCCGATGGTCACGTTCACGCACACCTACCGGTTCGAGGACGGGTCGCTGCTCACCTCGGATTCCACCCTGCGGTTCCGCGAACAAGACGAGATCGTCGCGTCGCTCGCCGAGACGGGCTTCGTGGCGCTCGATGTTCGCGACGCACCCGACCGTCCGGGCAGGGAGCACGTGTTCATCGCGGGCTTGGCCGCTCGGTAGCACCGCAGGTCCCTACTGTGCGGCGCCGAACTCCTCGTCGACCAACGGCAAGGCGCGCTCGTCACGAAGTTCGCGCACCTTCACATGCATGTCGATCGGAGTGCGATCGAGAACGCATCGAATCATGAACTCAAGAAAAACGCCCAGCCGAAGATCGGCCGGCACCGCGTCATCGCACAGCTTCACGCCATCGGCCGCAGGGCTGTCGCCCCACTGCGCAAGCACAAGGCTGGTGGCGTCGTAGCCATCCGTTTCGCCGCGCAGCTTCCTGAGCATGTCGGTAGCGCGGTCGAGCGTGCCCTTTTCGTCGATCACCGTGGACCGTAGAACGAAGAGGAAGCCGAGAGCCGCAAGCGGATGCCTGCCGCTTGGCCAACTGACGTCGTGCCTCGTCCTGCTGTTTCTTGGGGAGTCCCTCGATGAAGAGCGCCACCTCTCGCGGCAGCACTCGCGGACGCTCCAGCCGCGGCCACACCTCATCGTGCCCGAAACCCGAGCGGCGAAGCTCGTGGGCGACCCATGCGTCGATGGATTTGGCAAGCCGGCCGCTCTCCGAGCCGGCGCCGGCACCGATCGGGACCGCCAGGAGCGACTCGAGTAGTTCCTGATCCGGAACAAAGACCCGCGTTCCATCAACGCTCGTCGTCCACGGGCTTTCATTCGGTCGGGCCGCCATCATCGTCTCGAGCACATCGAATACATCATCAGTCGATGCCATGTCAGTGCCCGATCGGTTCCTCGACGCCGTACAGCCGACGGGCGATCCGGCTGGCGGCGTCGCGATCACGTTGTGCAAACGCCCTTCGGAGCGCCGCCTGATCACGTGTTCCGACAGCCTCTGGTGCTGGTACACGGATGCGGCGTAGGTACTGCGCTTGGAACCGGTAGCAGCCGCCACGCATCTTCACGCAATAGGTGGCCACGAACAGTTCGGCGATGTCCGACAGGAGGAGGCCACCGAGCACCTCGAGGTCCCACTG
>JANOKQ010000759.1:0-4559 GCA_031419375.1 Acidimicrobiaceae bacterium | reverse complement strand
GCTGGTAGCTGTCGCGGTCGCCGGTGACGATGATGATGTCGTGCCCGTCGCGGGTGGCCTGCTGGCTGATCGTGGCGATGATGTCGTCGGCCTCCCACCCGGCCAGTTCGAGCACCGTGATCCGCAGCGCTTCGAGCACCTGGCGGACGAGCCCCATCTGCTGACGCAAGATGTCGGGCGCGGCCTCACGCTGAGCTTTGTACTCAACGTGCATCACGTGGCGGAAGGTGGGCTCCGGCCTGTCGAAGGCCACCACGATGCCGTCAGGTTGGTGGTCTTTCAACAAGTTGATGAGCATCGAGGTGAACCCGAACACAGCGTTCGTCACCTGCCCGCTGGCGGTGGCCATATCAGTCGGCAAGGCGAAGAACGCCCGGTAGGTGAGCGAGTTGCCGTCCAGCACGCGCAGCTTCATACGCGGGCGCGGGCGATCATGGACGGAGCGTGCCGGCGATGATCTGGTCGGCTACGTCGCGCATCCGGCTGCGTTGGCTCATCGCACTGCGTTGGATGAACGTGAACGCCTCGTGCTCGCGGAACCCGCACTCGTCCATCAACACGCCCTTGGCGCGGTCGAGCACCTTGCGCGCCTCGAGCTGTTCGCCGAGCGCGTCGACTTCACCATCGAGAGTTTGCAGCTCACGGAAGCGGCCGATCGCGACCTCCATCGCAGGGATGAGGTCGTGCTTCTGAAACGGCTTGACGAGATAGGCGAGGGCGCCCGCGTCGCGGGCCTCCTCGATGATCTCGCGTTGGCTGAACGCGGTGAGCATGAGCACCGCGCAGATTCGTTCCGAGGCGATCGTGCGCGCCGCGGTGAGCCCGTCGACGCCGGGCATCTTGATGTCGAGGATGGCCAGATCTGGACGCAGCGAACGAACCAGTTCGATCGCCTGATCCCCCCGGCCGGCCTCACCGACGACCTCGTAGCCTTCTTCTTCCAAAGATTCTTTGAGATCGAGCCGGATGATGGCTTCGTCTTCTGCAATCACCACGCGGATGGTCACGGATGGTGTCCTTTCACGTCGAGCCCGCCGACATTCAAGCATGACACGGTGGCCGATCGGCGCGGCAGCCTCACGGCCGCACCTCAGGACCGCGACATCTCGTCGAGGAGGTGGTCCTGGCGCTGTTCGAGCTCGGCGATCGAGGCAAGGACATGTTGACGATGAGCGGCCATCGATTCGGCGTGTGCTTGCGCATGGCGATGCTCCACCTCGGCCCCGGGCGAGTCGGATACCAGCGCCCGGATCCCCCAGTCGGCCGCTTCGTCGGCGAGTTGGGCGAGTTGCTCGTTGACCACATGGAGGTCGTCGCGTAGCGCGCGCAGCCGATCCGAGTTGCGTCGCATCTTTCGTTCGATCGTCCGCGTGCTCACCGCCGCCGAGTGTAGGGATCAGCGGATGGTCCCGCGCCGGGACGGCCCATGCCGACAGAATGGCCAGGTGGACGACGAGTGGGGCATCACCGACGGGTACCACGACCTCGATGGCACGTGGCACGCGACGTCGGATGAGACCCGGAACCGGTTGCGCTCGGCGATGGGTGAAATCGGCGAGGTCCCGCCGATGTGGTTCGTCGAGCAGGGCACCGGCCACGACCTGTGGGGTCCGTGCCGGGTCGTCGTCGAAGGCAGCTTGGCGAGCGACCGTGACATGGGTACGCCCGTCTCCCGTCTGCCGCACGACCTGCCGCTCGGCTACCACCACCTCGTTCCGGTTGACGGCGGTCCGGCCACGCAGTTGATCGTTCACCCGTCAACCTGCCCACCGTTGCCGGAGGGATGGGGAGTTGCGGCTCAGATCTACGCGCTGTGGAGCGAGGGGTCGTGGGGCATTGGCGACCTCCACGACCTGCGCCGGTTGGCGCAACGGGTTGCCGATGCGGGTGGCACCGCGTTGATGATGAGCCCGCTCCACCAACCAGCTCCGACGCTGCCGCAGGAGCCGAGCCCGTACTATCCGAGCTCGCGCAGGACCCGAAACCCGATGCTGCTCGGTATTGATGCGCCGGCACCTGCCAGCTTGCGCTGCGATCCAGGCCACCTGATCTCCCACGACGATGTGTGGATCGCCAAGCGATCAGTGCTCGAAGCCGAGTTCGATGCAGTCGAGGACCCACCCGATCCCAGCTCAGTTTCGATCTGGAACGCGTGGTGCGACACGCTGCGCGACGACTGGGCGCGCTGGCCCGAAACGCTCGGCAACGGTCGCGACGATCCGGATCTGCTGCAGCGCGCCAGGTTCCACGAGTGGTTGCAGCTCACGTTCGACGATCAGCTCGCTGCCGTCGCTGCGACCGGGATCTCACTCATCGGAGACCTGGCGATCGGCTTCGCACCCCACGGTGCAGATGCGTACGAATACCGGGACATGCTTGCCGCCGGGGTACGTATCGGAGCGCCACCCGATCCGTTCAATGCCGCCGGGCAGGACTGGGGCATCCCCCCGTTCGTTCCGTGGAAGTTGAAGGCCGCTGGCTACCAGCCCTTCATCGACACGTTGCGGGCCGCGTTCCGGGGTGTCGCCGGGTTGCGCATTGACCATGTGATGGGCCTGTTTCGCCAGTACTGGATTCCCCTCGCCCATCCCATTGAGATCGCGATTCCACGAACCGGTGCATACGTTCGCTTCCCAGCCGAGGAACTGTTGGCGATCCTGTGCCTCGAGGCCACTCGGGCCGACGCGTTCGTGATCGGCGAGGACCTCGGCACCGTCGAGCCCGAGGTTCGAGCCATGCTCGCGGCGCGCAACATCGCGTGCACGAAGGTGCTGTGGTTCGAGCCCGATCCCCCATCGCAGTGGCCGAGCGCATCGCTGGCGACGATCACCACCCACGACTTGCCGACGATTGCCACCATGTTTGCCCGACCGGAAGGCGACCCCGAGCGTGCCCGGTTAGCAGCCGTCGCGCCAGGTGCGTCAACGGCGCAGCAGGCGATCGACGCCGCGCACGATGCGTTGCTCAACTCGCCGGCACGGTTGCGCCTGCTGAGCACCGACGACCTTGCCGCAGCCGTACAACAACCGAACCTGCCCGGCACCAACGTCTATCCCAGCTGGCGGATCCGCCTCCCCCTGTCCGTCGGCGAGTTACCCATCACCCCGTCCTGACGTCGCAAGGCGCGCGGGTACCTGCCACTGCCTGTTTCGGGGTCGGCTGGCAGGTTCAGGCGGCACGGATGGTGGGGTGGCCGCGTGGTTTGGAGATCAGGGTGCGTCCATCGGGGGTGATGAAGTGGACGTCACAGTTGGGTTGCAGGGTGACCTGCCAGTTCAGGCGGTGGATGAGGTGATGGTGATAGCTGCACAACATCATCAAATTGTCAATCTTGGTTTCGCCGTGTCTGCGCCACCAGCGCACGTGATGGGCGTCGCAGTATTTGCCGGGCCGGTCACATCCGGGGTGCCGGCAGCCGCCATCGCGAGCGAGCACGGCACGCCAGAGTGGTGTCGGAACCGTGCGAGTGGCCCGCCCGTAGTCGAGCACGACCGATCCGGAGCGAAACACGCGCTGCAAGGTGCAGTCACACAGGTACGCCTCGGTCGCCCAATCCGGCAGCAACTGTCCGTCTACCGTGAACCCACGCGCCGTGAACATCGCCTTCGGCTGGCCCGACTGGTCATGCTGGCCCGACTGGTCATGCCGGCCCGACTGGTCTGTTTGGTCCGGCTGTCGCGACTGGCCCTGCTGGTCTGATTGCGGGGTGGGATCGGCAGCGTGTGTGGTGTCGAGGTTGTCGACTTGGAGGTTCATGGTGACGTCGGCACGATTCCGAGGTGTACCGGTTCCAGCGTGGTTCGCGTTGAAGAACGACATGATCTCCACCACCGCGTCAGCGTTTCGAGTTGTCGCGGTCCGAGCATCATCGGCACCATTCGGGCGACGACGTGCTGTGCTCAAGGCTTGCTCCACCTCGGCGGCACCAACGGGATCGAACACGAACCCACCCAGCAGCGATCCATCACCGGCACGCGCTGAGCGCCACGACCTCGACGGAACCACCGGCTCGGGCATCTCCACGATCGCTTCCGCGTACTCGCGCCACGTTCGACACGCAACCTCGGACTCCGCGACCGACAATCCGTCCACGTCGTCGATCACGTCGTGTTGGCGTTCATGAAACAACTCGGCGACCGGCGCGGTGACCATGTTGCGGATCGCAGCGACTTGACCGGCCGACAACACGCCGCTCACAGCAGCTTCACCGATGAGTTCGTTGGCAACCAGGAATCTGCCGTCGAGTAGCAGCCGGTTGGCGTCGAGGCGGCTCATCCGACACTGATCGCGAAGCCATGCGCCCATCGAGACGTGACCATCGAGTGCCCACATCCCGGTGTTGGCAAGCCGTACTGCGGCCACCACCAACGTTGCGTGCTGACGTTCGTGCGCGGCCAACAGCTCAGTAAAATCTTCGAGCGACACAAGGTCGTCACAGCTGTCGCGAGAGTCCGCTGCCATCTCTGAAATCGTACTCACGTTCGATGCCAATTTCACCCTGTTGCCCATATTTTATATGGCCTTCAGAGATACATGTGGCCTGTGTATCACCCCGGGAG
>JANOKQ010000758.1:0-3965 GCA_031419375.1 Acidimicrobiaceae bacterium | reverse complement strand
CGGCGACAGGCGGGCCACTATGGTCGGCCGGATGCACATCTCACTGGACGGCAAGGTGGCCATCGTTACCGGCGCATCGAAGGGCATCGGGAAAGCAATCGCAGCCACGTTGGTCGAGTGCGGGGCGAGCGTCATGATGGTGTCGCGCAAGCTCGATCAGCTCAGCGCCGCAGCCGCCGAGGTTGGCGGCGACAGCCAGGCCTATGCCGCCAACGTCGGCGATCCCGACGCGGCGAGGGCGTGTGTCGCTGCCACGATCGAACGTTTCGGCAGACTCGACATCCTCGTCAACAACGCGGCGACGAACCCGTACTACGGCGCGACGCTTGGCGTCGACGAGTCGCAGTTCGACAAGACGTTTCAGGTCAACTTGCGCGGCCCACTGTTTTGGTGCCAGGCCGCCTGGGAGGCAGCGATGAAGGAGACGCCTGGGGTGATTGTCAACATCGCCTCAGTCGGCGGGCTCCGGGCCGAGGGTGGTCTCGGTGTTTACAACCTCACCAAGGCGGCGCTGATCCACCTCACCCGTCAGCTCGCGTCCGAGCTCGGGCCGACTCGGGTGGTGGGCGTCGCCCCCGGGTTGGTGCAGACCGATTTCGCCGCCTACCTGGTCGAAAACTTCGGCGAGCGGCTGGCTGCCCAACTCCCGTTGCGCCGTCTCGGTGACCCGCAAGACATCGCCAACCTGGTTGCCTTCCTCGTGTCGCCGGCGGCCAGTTGGATCACCGGCGAGACCTATGTGATCGACGGCGGCGCCGGCGTGCGCAGCTCGTCGTAACCGTCATAATCGTCGTGCATGTGGCGCGCCGTCGGTGTGTCGTCGTTGGAGTTCGCGCTTGTGTTTCCTGACAGGGCGTGCACGATTGACGCTGTGTTCACCTGGCGCATCGCCACCACGATGGCGATGACCATCACGCCAGCGGCCACGAAGTAGTTGGACCGCAGCCCGAACCGGTGAGCGATGAGCCCGCCGAGCACCGCACCGATCGGCATCGTTCCCCACCCGACCCAGCGATACACGCTGTTGACCCGACCGAACAGCGCTGCCGGAATGATCTGCTGCCGAAGCGACACCATCGCGACGTTCCATACGGTGGCCGCCAGCGATTCGATCGACACGGCCAGCGCCACGAACCAAGCGTGGGGATACACACCCACGGCGAGCAGTGTGATGGTCCACGTGACGAGCGCCGTGTAGATCGACGCTGACCGCCCGAGCCAGGCTACGATCCGCTCTCCGAGCACGCCACCGACCACGGCACCGACGCCCATCAATGCCAGCAGCACTCCGAAACCTGTCTCGGACACGCCGAGTTCGTCCTGTGCGAACAGCACGAACACCGCTTGTGGCATCTGGAACGCAAGGTTGCTCAGACCCAACGTGATGGCGATCGTGCGCAGCAAGGGGTTCCGCCACAGCCACCGCATCCCCGTCCGCACCTCGGCGTACAGTGATGCGGATTCGTGACGCGGCTGCGTGTTGGGGTTGAAGTTTCCTCGAATCGTGAACACCAACGCCGCAGCGACAGTGAACGTCGCCGCGTCGACCCCGAACGGGACGGCAAGCCCGATCGCGAACAAGATGCTGCCGATCGGTGTGCCGATGAACGTGTTCGCCGCAAGTTCCACGGCGTAGCGCCGGCCGTTAGCGCGTTCCAGCAGTTGCGGTCGCACGATCGCCGGCAGGATCGCCTGCGAAGCGTTGTCGAAGAAGACCTCTGCGGTTCCAAGGGTGACAGCGACAAGCCACAGCATCCAGATGGTGACGACATCGGTGACGACCGCGAGCGCCAGCACCGCCACGACGGCGGCGCGCAACGAGTCGGAGTAGACCATCACCCGGCGACGATCGGATCGATCGATGAGCGCGCCGATCGGCAACGACAGCACCAGCCACGGCAGCAGCGCCGCGGTCGCGACGAGTGAGATCGAGAGTTCGTCCCGGGTCAGGCGCGCCGCCAGCAACGGCAACGCGACGATGAACACACCGTCACCGATGTTGGAGATGCCGCTTGCTGCCCACAGGCGCCAGTAGGCCGGCGGCAACGACTCGTGCGGTTGCGGACGCATCAGTGAAGGTCTTCGCCAGGCCTGATGACTGATAACGGTGACACGACATCCTGAAGCGAGACGGCGCCGCGGTGGCTGCCAACATCCGGTGTCATCAATGCAATCATAGCCGTGCACGCAATGTGGGGTGCCAGGTGGGGTGAGTCCAGGCACACTACCGAACATGCAGGCGATGAGATCCGGACAATCAATGCCACCCCACAACCGAGTTGGGCGGTCGTGCAGTTGAACGTGTGGTTGGCCGGGGCGCGGATTCGCACCCTGCCCGCAGCCGTGGTCCCGGTGGCGCTCGGTGCGGCTGCGGCCGTCGGCGAGGGTGGGGCGCGGTGGTGGACATTGCCTCTCGCGATGCTGGTCAGCCTTGCGCTTCAAGTCGGGGTCAACTATGCCAATGACTACAGCGACGGAGTGCGCGGCAGCGACGACGTGCGGGTTGGGCCGGTGCGGCTGGTCGCCAGCGGAGCCGCCGCTGCCGCCCAGGTCAAGCGTGCTGCGTTTGCTGCGTTTGCCGTTGCGGCTGCGGCTGGTGCGGTGCTCGCCGTGACCACCTCGTGGTGGCTGGTGGCGCTCGGTGTGGTGTGCGTGCTCGCCGGATGGTTCTACACCGGGGGCGCACACCCGTATGGGTATCTCGGCTTCGGCGAGGTGGCCGTGTTCGTGTTTTTCGGCCTCGTCGCGACAGCCGGCACGACGTTCGTGGTGGTGCAGCAAGCTCCGCCTCTGGCATGGGCGCTCGGGGCTGCAGCAGGTCTGGCGTGTTCCCTGCTCGTGGTCAACAACGTGCGCGACATCCCAACCGACGCCGCTGTCGGCAAACGGACGCTCGCCGTGCGGATCGGCGACCGCCGCAGCCGATGGTTGTACACCGGCCTGATCGCTGCTGCATTCGTGGTGGTGGTCGCTGTGGCCGCAACCGGTCGCCCCAAGGTTCTGATCGCCATGGGGGCGGCTGTCCTGGCACTGGCACCGGTGCGGACGGTGCTCGGCGGGGCCACAGGGCGAGACCTGATCGCTGTGCTCGGCGCGACGGGCAGGTTGCAACTCGCCTACGGGGCGTTGCTCACGCTCGGGGTCGCCCTCTCGGGGTAGCCCAACTGCTGGCGGTCAGCCACGCCTCGATGCGAGTGATCACCTGCAGCGGTTGTTGCGCCGGCGCAGCGTGGCCTGCGTCGTGGATGCGCGCAAACGCTCCTTCCGGGACCGAGGTGGCGATCCGCCGGGCAATGGCCACGAACTTCGGATCGTGTTCTCCGGCGAGGGCAAGGACCGGCATGTTCAACTCTAGGAGGCGGTCCCACAGTGGCAGTTGCGCGCCGGTGCCCGCGAGGCGCAGGCTCGAGGCAAGTCCAGCTGCGCTGTTGGTGAGCCGGTCGGCGCGATCGTCAGGGGAGACGACGAGATCGTGGAACAACGGCTGGGATGTCCATTCGTCGATGAACCGTTCGATCCCGATGTCGGTGATGTGCGCGGCGAGCGCTTCGTCGGACAGTCGGCGCGCGGCCCGCTCGTCGTCGTCGATGATCCCCGGGGTGGCACTGATCGACACGAGACGTTCGACGATGTGCGGGTACATGAGCGCCAGGTGCAGGCACACCCGGCCACCCAGGCTGTAGCCGATGTAGGCGGCGGAACCGGTGCTGGTGGCGAGCAGGTCGGCGGTCCGCCGCAGATCGGCACGTATGCGCGCCGAGCCGCCGTGGCCCGGGAGGTCGACGAGGGCCACCTGGTAACCGTGGCGGACGTAGTGTTCGGCGACCGGCTCCCAAGCAGTCGCGGTCTGGGTGAAGCCGTGCACGAACACCATTCGCGGACCATCACCGCAGATCCGGGTTGCAAGCGGGCCGGGAAGCTCGCGCCAGTCAGCCATCGGCACGCGCCGCGAGGCGTCGCAACAC
>JANOKQ010000757.1:0-5632 GCA_031419375.1 Acidimicrobiaceae bacterium | reverse complement strand
CAGCTGGATCACTGACCTCACCGAACAGCTCGGCGATTGGGCCGGCAACTGGTGGTTCCTCGGCGTGATCCTGGCGATCGCCTTCGGCGACTCAATCGTTCCGATCGTGCCGAGCGAGACCACCGTGATCATCGGCGGCGTCGCCGTCAGTACCGGCGAAGCCCCGTACTCACTGTGGATGGTGATCGTCGTCGGCGCGTTCGGTGCGTTCATGGGCGATACCACGGCGTACGCGATCGGCCGCAAGTGGGCACCGTCGTTCGAACGGCGCGCAGCGCGGCGGGTGAAGTTCGGTCGGCGCCTGGCGTGGGCGCACGAACAGATCGAAGACCGCGGCGGGATGCTGCTGATCACCGCACGTTTCATCCCCGGTGGCCGCACCGTGCTCACGCTGTCGAGCGGCATCACCCGCCAGCCCCGGCTGTGGTTCATGCGCTGGATCTTCATCGCCGTGATCATCTGGGCCACATACGCCGCCGGCCTTGCTTACATCGTCGGCAAGCCGTTCAAGGACAACCACACGCTCGCGTTCTGGGTGGCCTTCGGGACCGCGCTCGGGGTCAACATCGTGATCGAGGTGGTGCGCTACATCCGCAACCGCGGCAGTCACGCAGGCAAGGTCACCAGCGAGTCCAACGCCGAGTCGACCACCTGATCCACGAATGCAACGCTCGTCGGCTGGCGGGAAATGAAGCGACGGTAGAACAGCGGCCCGACCAGCATGCTGACAAGCGCGTCGATGTCGGTGCCCGCCGCCAACTCGCCGGCGTCGATCGCGACGCTCAACCTGGTACGCAGCGGTAAGCGCCGCCGAGCGGCGAAGTCGACGGCGAGCGCGTGGCCGTGCTCGTCACGTTCGGCCACTTCGATCATCGCCGGCACCCACGGCGCGAACTCATCGGTCGTCAGCACCTCGGCGAATTGGTGCAACCAGCGCCGCACATCTGCCACAACCCCGGCCTCGACCGGGATCGCGGGCGGTGCTTTCAGCGATTCGAACGCAGCGAACAGCAACGTCTCCAAGTCGCCGAACTGTCGGTACAGCGTGGTCTTGGCCACACCGCTGCGTACCGCGATCGCCTCCATCGTCGTCCGTCCCGCGCCAACGTGGCGGATCAGCCACAACGCCGCGTCGACGGCACGCCGGCGGGAACGGACTGCGCGCGGATCGATGCGGTCAGCTGACTGGCCGCGCATCGCTGACCTCGTCAGCTCCGTGAACCCCGCCGATGCGGGAGACGACGACGATGGCGGCAAGGCCGACCAGCACGGCGGAGATGCGCAGCGCGATCTGCGTTCCATCGACGAACGACTGGCGTACGGCGGCACGAAGCTGGACGGCCGCCTCGGGCCCGATTGCTCCGCTGGCCCTGTCGGCGACCGCGAGCGCCCTGCCGACGTTGTCGCGTGCGGCCTGAGCGAGCTCCGGTGGCAGCGACGCCAGTGATGGCGACAGCCG
The DNA here is from genome assembly GCA_031419375.1 of Acidimicrobiaceae bacterium. Taxonomy (GTDB): domain Bacteria; phylum Actinomycetota; class Acidimicrobiia; order Acidimicrobiales; family Ilumatobacteraceae; genus VFMC01. The sequence goes on along the minus strand of JANOKQ010000757.1, from coordinate 4,173 downwards.
GCCGCGATAGATGCTCGTGACGATGCTGCCGACGAGCGCAATGCCGATCGCACCGCCGAGTTCGCGGGTGGTGTCGTTGACCGCCGAACCGACCCCGGCTTTACGCATCGGCACCGATTGGACGATGCCGCTACTGAGCGATGGCATCGTCATCCCGACGCCCGCCGCGAGAACGACCAGCGTTGCGGCGATGTAGCCATAGCCAGTGTCCAGCCCGGCGAAAGAGAACATCACGAGGCCAAGCACCATCGTGCCCATGCCTGCGCCGACGACTCGTTGCACGCCGTGCTTGGCGGCCAGGTCGGCCGAGCGCGGCGAAACGATGATCATCGTGATTGCGAACGGCAGGCCGCGCACACCCGCCTGCAGCGGCGTGTAGCCCTGCACGTACTGCAGGTACTGCGTCAGCACGAAGAACGTCGAGAACATACCGAGGAACGCGAACGTGATGCCGAGGCTGCCCATCGCAAAGCGGGGGATGGCGAAGTAGCTCATGTCGAGCATCGGGTTCGTGGTCCGCCGTTCGTACGTGACGAACCCGACCAACCCGACAACGGCGACGACGAAGCCACCGATCACGAGCGCATCTGTCCACCCGCGCTCGGGACCCTCGATGATCGCGAACAGCAGGCCCGCGAACCCGACGATCGACAGCATCGCGCCGCCCGGGTCGAGCGCCGCGCCCACGCCCTCCTTCGACGTCGGCGCCAGAGCGGCGGTTGCGATGAACGCGACAAGCGCGATCGGCACGGCAACGAAGAACACCGACCCGTACCAGAAGTGCTCGAGCAGGAACCCGCCCATCAGCGGGCCGATCGCCCCACCGGCACCCGCGAACCCGGCCCATGTTGCGATCGCCTTCGCCCGTTCCTGCGGCGGAAACGACGACTGCAACAAGCTCAGCGTGGCCGGCATGATCAGCGCCGCACCGATGCCCATCAACGCGCGCATTGCGATCAGCGAGTTGGCGGTGTCCATCACGGCCGACAGCGCCGATGCGACGGAGAACAGCACCAGGCCGATGAGCAACGCACCTTTGCGCCCGAAGCGATCTCCGAGCGCACCCGCCGGCAGCAACAGTGCGGCGAAGACGAGCGCGTAGGCATCCACGATCCACAGGATCTGGGTGTCGCTCGGGTTCAGTTCGGACTGGGCCAGGCTTGGGATCGCCACGTTGACCGAGCTGACCGTGGCGACGATGAGCACGAGACTGAGGCACATGGTGGCCAGGATCGCCCACCGCCGGTGGTACACGTGGGGGTCGATGCCGCCAAGATCGGCGGTGATGGGTCTCGCAGTCGTCGCGCTCATGGTGCTCCGTTTCGCTACGCAAGCGTAGCGAAGTTTTCCCGCGGGAAAGCGTCTGCGAACCCAGGCGTACGCTCGGCATCGATGCACAGCCGTCTCGTCCAGCTCAACGTCTCCCGCCTGCGGGCACCACTCGACGACGACTCGACGCGCGGGTTTCGCGACGGTTTGGCACCAGTGAACGCCGCCGGCGACGCCGCCCATGGCTTCGTTTCGTGGTGGGTGCCCGCCGGAGCGCTGCCCACAATTGACGAGGGGCGGTGCCGGTTGGCGTTCATCGACGAGTACGGCGATTCCCCGTACGCCTGGCGATCACTCGGTTCGCCGACCACGACCCAGCAGCGCGAACTCGTCGTCGTCGAGCATGCGCTCGCGGCCATCGAATCGCAGGGGTTGATCGATGAGCTCAACGCCGACCTCGTGGCCAGCTCCGGGCCTGACGAGCAGATGTTCTTCTCGCTCGGGGCCGAGGAAATCGCCGCCGGCTCCGGACAGTTCCTGGTCGCATGGCTCGACGGCCAGGCGGTGGGCTGCGGGGCATTTCGCATGCTCGGAAATGGCACCGCCGAGATGAAGAGGATGTACGTGCAGCCGGCGGTGCGGGGCCACAGGATCGGCGCAGCGGTGCTGCACGAACTCGAGGCGCGCGCCATCGCAGCCGGGGCGACGAGGCTTGTGCTCGAAACCGGCCACCGCCTCAGTGGTGCGTTGGCGCTGTACTCGCGAGCCGGATTCACGCGGTGCACGTGCTGGGGCGAGTACGCCGATTCGGTCCACAGCCTGTGCCTGGAGAAGCCAGTCATCAAGCGTTGAGTGCCGATCGACCTATTTCGCTGCTTTCGTGGACACCTGAAGCGGCTCTGTCCACGATGTGGAGGTTGGCGACAGCTGCGATCCACAGACGTGCCTGATGTCACGTCCACGAAAGGCCTGGTGGCGAAGGCGGCGGATTCTCGACGTGGTGGACTCGTTCGGGCGTGTCCTACGCTCGCGTCTCGAGCGATGAATCCGTATACCGGATCTCGTCGAAACACTGGCCTCATCCCCCGAAGGAGCCCGTATGTCCTCGCCGCTGCCACCGTCCAATCCCACGCGCCGCCCGTCGGTGTTCGCCCGCCTTGCTGGCGTGTGCCATGACCGCCGGCGGTGGTTGTCCGGTGCCTGGGTCGGCGCGCTGATCCTGATCGGTGGATCGTCCGGCGCGATCGGCAACGGATTCCGTGACGAGTTCAACCTCCCTGATTCGGATTCCAAAACCGGCTTCGATCTGCTCGACCGCGACTTCGGCGGCCAGGGAACCGGGATCACCGGCACGATCGTGTTCCGCGCCGAACAGGGCGTCACCGATGCCGAGGTGGAGCCGGCGATGGAGGCGCTGTTCGCCGAGGTCGCGACGATCGCCAACGTCGACCGTGTGGTCAGCCCGTACAGCCCGGAAGGTGCCCGGCAGACCTCGTCGGCCGGATCGCAGGCCGGAAAGGTCGCCTTCGCCAACGTCGAGTTGCCGGAGGACATCTCGTTACCCGATGCGGAGAAGATCCGCGACGCGATTCGTGAGGCGCAGCCGTCGATCCCCGGTCTCGACATCGAGTTGGGTGGGTTCATCTTCGCCGAGTTCGAGAACCCGTCGTCGGAGGTGATCGGTATCGCGTTCGCGATCGTCATCTTGATCCTGGCGTTCGGGTCGGTGCTGGCGATGGGGCTGCCGGTGGGGGTTGCGTTGTTCGGCATCGGCATCGGCACGTCGCTGGTGATTTTGTTCAGCAACGTGGTCACGCTGCCCGAGACGTCGCAGTTCATCGGGTTGATGATCGGGCTCGGGGTCGGGATCGACTACGCCCTGCTGATCGTCACCCGCTACCGCGAGCAGCTACATCGCGGGCACACCGTGCGCGAGTCGATCGTCATCGCGATGGATACCGCCGGCAGATCGGTCGTGTTCGCCGGGGCCACCGTGGTGATCTCGCTGCTGGGCATGTTGATCATGGACGTCGCGTTCGTCACGGGATTGGCCGTCGGCGCGGCGCTCGTCGTGGCGGTCACCGTGGTCGCCTCGCTCACGCTGTTGCCGGCCCTGCTCGGCTTCGCCGGCCACAACGTGGAACGCACCCGCTGGCGCGGCCTCATCGCCGCCGGCCTGGCCGCCATCGCCCTGGCCGGTGTCGGGCTGAAGTTCACCCCGCTGGCGATCGGGCTGCCGCTCGCCGTGATCGTGCTGATCGCCGGAATATGGCTGAAGCCGCTCAAACGCGAAGTCCGCCGCCGGCCCCAGCGGGAGTTGCGCGAGACCTTTGCATACCGGTGGAGCCGGCTCATCCAGCACCACCCGTGGCCCGCCGCGATCGCCTCCGCAGTTGTGCTGCTGATCCTGGCCACGCCGGTGCTCGGGCTCCGGCTGGGCTTCTCCGACGAGAGCAACTTCGCCGACGACACCACCACCAAGCGGGCCTATGACCTCCTCGTCGAGGGCTTTGGTCCGGGCTTCAACGGCCCAGTTTTGCTGGTCGCCGAACTCCCGACCGGCATCGATCCCGCCCAGCTCGAAACGATCACCAACGCCGTCGGCGCCGACCCCGGGGTTGCCTTCGTTTCGCCTGCCATCGTCAACGACGAGGCCGCCCCGACCTCGGCGATCTGGACCCTGATCCCCACGACCGGGCCGCAGGACGAGGCGACAACGCAACTCGTCGATCGGCTGCGCGGCGACGTGCTGCCCCCGGTCGAGGCCACCGCAGGCGTCGACGTCAACGTCAGCGGCACGGTCGCAGTGAACGTCGACTTCTCCGACTACCTGGCAGGTCGGCTGCCGTACTTCTTCATCGCCGTGCTGGCGCTGTCGTTCCTGCTGCTGATGGTTGTGTTCCG
>JANOKQ010000756.1:0-1814 GCA_031419375.1 Acidimicrobiaceae bacterium | reverse complement strand
GTTGCCTCCCGACTTGACGCCCGCCGAGTTGGCTTCGGCTCCGATTCTGCGCTCGGTCGACGATTTGCCAATCGAGGATCTGACTGACGATGAGTACGCCGCCTTCGTCGCCGCGCTCGAGGTCTGACGCAGCCGCAGTATCACCGTACCCATCACGCGACTTGATGGTTTCGCCGCCTGCTGATTTATGAGAGTCCCCCTCGGTCCGAGAAATGCTCGGACGGTCGGTCTCGCGATCGGTGAGCGTCGTGAAGGACCGATTCTCGTGTCACAAGACGGTGAACGCCTCGACCGTCGGACATACACCGATAGGTCAAGTCGATCGGGTAGCGGGCCGGTCTCGGCCACGTGCACTGTCGCTCTCAACATCTGAGGTCACCCCGGCGACGAAGCCGAGGACCGCCGCTCCCGCCCAGACGAGCGGATACGTGAGCGCACAGCAGGTCACGAGACGCACGCGGCGCTGGTGGTCGAGCGACATCAGAACGACGCTTGGTCGCCAGGCGTATGCCAGGCGCTGGTCGCGGTCGACCCTGGTCAGAGGAAACGGTGGGGTCTCTCGCAAACAGCGCATTTTCGGTTGTCGTGGTCGGCGTCGAGGCAGCGCGCAGGTGGATGCCGCCGTCGTCAGTTGGTCGTCGTCGATGAGCCCGTCCCCGTGCCCGTGCCCGTACGACGTGCTCGTGCCCGTGCGAACTTTGTCGGTGTGGACAGGTTCAGTCGGTCGTCGGCGACGAGGTTCGTTTTGGACCGACGCTTGGCGTGCGCCACCATCGATACCCCATCCATCGCGCTGAGCTTCAGCCAGCAGACCGTCACCATCTCCGATGGCGCCACAACCAGGACGCTCCACTACATGCGCTACGACTGTCTCACCACCGAAGGTATGGGCTGCTCCACCCCTACGCCCGGACCCAACGGCACCGTTGTCGTGACCGACTATTTCGGTCGGAATGGCGGCGACCCGACGCCGGTCCAATGCATCACCCACCTCACCGATGCATCGGCCAACAGTTGGGACATCCCCAGGACCTACATCGGTCCGCTCGGCGACGAACTGCTCGTCCGCGCCGACCGCGGTGGCCGCTTTCAGATTGCGATCATCACCCCGTAGCGGAGGCGAGCAGCAAGTGACAGGCGCGGTCGGCCAAGATTGCGGACGTGAAACGACCGAGCATGCGCATCTCCGGACCGACGCTCGATGCAAGCTCCCCGATCGCGTTGGCGGAGTTCTACGAACGCCTCCTTGGCTGGCCCATCGTGCGTCGCGAGGGGCCGCGCCCCGGTCAGCCCGCCTCCGACGGCTGGGCCATGCTGCGCTCTCCTGCTGGTGACCAGAAGATCGAGGTGCAGTGGGAGCCTCACTATCGTCGGCCCGTGTGGCCGCCTGTCGCGCATCAGCAACTCATGATGATGCATCTCGACATTGGTGTGGCCGATCTCGACGATGGTGTGGCCTGGGCGCTCGCCCAAGGCGCCAGCCTCGCGGATCACCAGCCTCAGGTTGATGTCCGTGTCCTGCTCGACCCAGAAGGCCATCCGTTCTGTATCTTCTTTGATGACCGACTCTGAGAATGCGAACCCAGTCAGTGACGCTGCCGTGCGGCTCAGCGACCCGCGAGGCGTCGGGTGAGCCTCTGAGAACGACAAGCACCCGGCGAGTCAGCGCGAAACGGTGGCGGCAACGATGGTCCGAAGGGCTGCGGCGATCTCGGCTCGCACCGGCGCTCCCGTTGGCAGGATGTCGACAGCGGTCAACGACGTGTGCATGTGGCCGCGTGCCCTGATGTGGTGCACGCTGACATCGGCCGCCG
>JANOKQ010000755.1:0-4359 GCA_031419375.1 Acidimicrobiaceae bacterium | reverse complement strand
CGCTGCTGCTGATCTGGGCACCGAGTTGGGGATGGGTGATCTTCGCCAACGTCCTACTCGGCGTCAACCAGGGGCTCACCTGGTCGACCACAGTGATCATGAAGATCGACCTCGTCGGCCCCGCCCGGCGCGGCTTCGCGATGGGCCTCAACGAAGCCGCTGGCTATGGCGCCGTCGCCATCACCGCATTGGCCACCGGCTACATCGCCGAAAATGCCGGGCTGCGCCCGGAGCCATTCTTCCTCGGCATCGCCTACGCCGGCCTCGGCCTAGGCCTGTCGGTGTTCTTCGTTCGCGAAACCCGTGACCATGCCCGCTACGAAGCCGCCAACCACGTCGCCACCAACGACACCCACAACGCCATGCTGACCACGGGCGAGATCTTCCGACTCACCTCCTTCACCGACAAGGCACTGTCGTCGTGCTCGCAGGCCGGACTGGTCAACAACCTCAACGACGGACTCGCATGGGGTCTGTTCCCGATCTTCTTCGCAGGCGCGGGTCTGTCGATCGGGCGGATCGGCGTGCTCGCTGCGCTCTACCCGGCCGTGTGGGGACTCGGACAGCTCTACACCGGAGGCCTGTCCGATCGCATCGGCCGCAAACCGCTGATCGTTGGCGGGATGCTCACTCAAGCTGTCGCGATCGCCTGGATCGCAGCCACTGGCAGCTTCACGGCGTGGGCGCTCGGTGCGATGGCCCTCGGTGCGGGCACAGCGATGGTTTATCCGACCCTGCTCGCGGCGATCGGCGACGTCGCCCACCCGTCATGGCGGGCACGATCCGTCGGCATCTACCGGCTGTGGCGCGACGGCGGCTTCGCGATCGGTGCTCTCCTCGCCGGCATCCTCGCCGACCTGATCTCGATCCCGGCCGCCATCTATGCAGTCGCCGGACTCACCGCGATCTCCGGTTTGGTGGTCGCTGTCCGCATGTACGAGACCCATCCGCAATGAAAGCGACGGGGACGACCGACGCTCGATCGAGGAGATCCTCGCCGAGGCTCGGGCGAGACTCGATTGTGTCGATCCAGTACACCTTGCCGGCGAGCACGCCAGCGGCGCGTTGATCGTCGACATCCGTCCTGCCGAACAACGATCACGAGACGGTCCGCTCCCGTGGGCGGTCGTCATCGATCGCAACGTGCTGGAGTGGCGACTCGATCCAGCCTGCCCGCACCACATCGCGGAAGGCACGGAATACGACACGCGGATCGTGATCGTTTGCAACGAGGGGTACCAATCGAGCCTCGCCGCAGCGCAACTTCGGGCCCTCGGGCTGCACCGCGCCACCGACCTCGTCGGTGGCTTCCAAGCGTGGCTGGCGCTCACCGACGGCGAGCGGCGCTGACGAGCCACACGCCAGTTCCCAGCGCCACGCGGAGCAGCCAATGAACACCCCGACACACGTCGACACTGCGGCTGACACCGACGAGTGCGCAGTCCGCTCGGTCGACGCCGCCAAGGTTGCCGCGGCCAAGGCCCGAGCACTACCAATCGACGAGGTTGAGCGCATCACGGAGCTGTTCCGACTGATCGGCGAACCCACCCGAGTCCGGTTGCTGTGCGCGCTCGTCGAGGCCGGCGAGATGTGCGTCTGCGACCTCGCAGCCGTCGTCGAGGCACCCGAAACATTGGTCTCGCACGCGCTGCGACTCCTGCGCATGGCCGGTATCGTGCGCGCCCGACGCGACGGGCGAATGATCTTCCACTCCCTCACCGACGCCCACGTCCGGCTGCTGCTCGACGTCACCGCCGAACACTTCCACCACACACCAGCCCAATAGACGCCCACCACCGGATCGGAACATCGCATGGCAGCCATCGCGCTCACCCTCTACGTCATCTGGGCAGTCCTCGCATTCGGGTGGCGAACCGTCGTGCAGCATCGGCGAACCGGTGACACCGGACTGCGACTACACGCCGACGCGAACACAGCACAGTGGTGGGCCAAGATCGGCTTCGTCATCGCGATCGTCATTGGCTTCGCAGCCCCGATCGCAGCGGTCGCAGGACTCGAGAACATTGACGCCCTCAACACCGGATGGCTGCACGTCGTCGGCGTGATCGTCACCGTCATCGGAATCGCGCTCACCGTCGTTGCCCAGAACGCGATGGCCGAATCATGGAGAATCGGCGTCGACCCCAACGAGCGAACCAAGCTCGTCACCAACGGCGCGTTCGCGCTGGTCCGCAACCCGATCTTCACCGCAATGCTCGTCACCGCCACCGGGTTGACGATGACGATCCCCAACGCCATTAGCATCGTCGGGATCGTCGCGTTGATCGCCGCATTGGAAGTCCAAGTCAGATTCGTCGAAGAGCCATACCTGCTCACCGCACAAGGCGACAGCTACCACGGCTACGCCAGGAACGTCGGACGATTTGTGCCCGGTGTCGGTCGCCTTCGCTGACCCCATTCCTCCACGCTGGGCCTCGCCGTGAGCCGAACGTCCAGCCTGGCGCTGGTTCGTTCACGACCGGCCCGACCGAGTCGATCTCGCCGGCGCGTCGATCTGTCTGATCGGGTTGGCGTGATCATGTAGGCCCCCCGCTGACCACAAACCCCTTGACCTTCACGTCCACCCGAAGGTTTATCCTGGGGTGGTGAGCGCCAGTTACAAGATCAAAGACGTCGCCGACCGCAGCGGTTTCAGCGCCGCCACGTTGCGCTACTACTACTACTACTACTACTACGACGAAGAAATCGGGCTGCTGCCTGAGTCGACCCGCACCCGGGCCGGCTACAGGGTCTTTGACGACTGCACCCTCGACCGGCTCGCGTTAATGGCCCGCGCAAAGCGACTCGGTGCACCCTCGACGAGATCGGCGACCTGACCCTGGCCTGGGACGGCGGACAGTGCGGACCCGTTCAGGACCGCCTCCGTGGCGTCGTCGCCGACAAACTCACCAGCGCCCAACAGCAAATCGTGGAACTCACGACTCTGACCAGCGAACTGCAACGGGCCGCCACCACCCTGGAGCCGCACCGGCCCGACGGCCCCTGCGACGATCAATGCGGATGCGTCACCGACACGACCGACGCCGACAACTTCATGACCCGTCAGCCCGTCACGCTCGGCCAGAAACCCGACCGCCCAGATGACACCGTCCCGATCGTGTGCACGCTCACCTCGCAGTCGATGCGCAGCCGTCTCACAGATTGGCAGCGGCTGCTCTCCCATATCGTGCGTCGTGAACCGCTCGACAACGGGCTGCGCGCCACCTTCGGGCCGGAAACGCCACTCGACGAACTGATGCGGCTCGTCGCCGCCGAGCAGGACTGCTGTCAGTTCTTCGACTTCGCGATCACCGTCGACACCCGCGGGATCGCGCTCGAGGTTCGCTCGCCGCCCGGTTCCCTTCCGGTGCTGCAGTCATTGTTCGGAGTCGCAGCATGAGCATCAAGAAGGAGAACGCAACGATCGTTGGGGTCGGTGCCGCCGCCTGTGTTGCATGTTGCGTCGGACCGATCCTCGGCTTTCTCGCCGCGATCGGGATCGGCACGGCCGCCGGCTTCGCATTGTTCGGAACGATCAGTCTCGTCGTCGGCGCGCTCACTCTCGCCGTCGTGGTTCGCCGTCATCGACGCCGAGAGATCACGTGCAGCACTCTCCCAGCAACGGTCGCGGTCGAGATGCCGACTGTGCGGGCAGGTCGATGACGCTGCGCGAACTCGCCCAGCCGGGCTGGCTGCTCAGCTCGCTACGCCGCACACCGAGGAGTACGCCAGCGAACAGGAGACCACCCAAAAACGTCCAGTGTTGATCTCGCGAGCGACCACCTGGGAAAGTTGGGGCGGCGAGCCGAAGCGACCATCGGTTACACATCCACCCACACCCGTCGCGGCAACCCCTACATCAAAGGCGCTCTCGGCGTCGCCGCGATGTCGGCTGCTTGGTCCCACGGAGAGTTGGATCCTTGGTTGTGGCTGGTCTCGATCGGGGGCTGCTGATGAGAAGGTGTCCCACCGGGTCTCGCCGACGAGGTCATCGTCGACGAGGTCATCGTCGACGTGATCACCGAGTCCCCGAGCATGCCCAGCGTCCACGATCCATTGACGGCGTACTCGCCGAGGAATAGAGTCGCTGGAGATTGTCGATCGCGTCGGTCGTTCTGACGGGGATCTGCCGCCCATGGAGGATTGCGGCCACCCAGCCCTACGACGTCGTCGGTTCGACGCAACGGACGGGGATCGGGTATGGAACGCAGGTCGAGGTGGCGTACGGGGGCAGGGTTGCTCCTGGTAGTAACCGTGCTCGGCTTTGTCGTCGCCGGTGGCGGTGCCGAGGCTGACGACGACAGGAGGTTCGAGGTCTGGGCCCTGGACCAGTCCAACAGCCCCGGTGCCGCCTTCGGT
>JANOKQ010000754.1:0-1943 GCA_031419375.1 Acidimicrobiaceae bacterium | reverse complement strand
TGTTCGGTCCCGATGCCGGGACCACCCGCGGAAATTCAGCTCATTTGGGGCCCGGTCGTAGCGCCGTACCGGCCACGAGGTCGAGACCACTGAGCCGTGGAACCACGGTGACGAGCTTCTCCCCGTCCCACTGCTGGACCGCGATCGATGAGCCGCAGACCGCCACATATGGCTTGGGTGCACCGCTGCAGTTGAGCGGCGAGTTGCCGAACGATGGCTGGGTGCCATCGGTTGCCCCGTACGCAGCGCTGATCGACTCGCCCGTGACGTCACCGTCGATGGTTTGAGAGATTTCCCACAGTGACATGATTGCCGAGAAGCCCTGGGCGGCAAACCCCTTGAACAGGTCGTCTTCGCTCAAGCCGTACTCCAGGCCCTTGGTCTGGTAGGTGGTCGCATTTTCGAGGTGCTGGCCCTCGAGGCCCTCGAGCGGCGCTAGAATTCCGTTTTCGGTGCCCGTAAAATAGACCCCCTTGGCAAGGTCGCCAGCGGCCTTCATCGCGGTGAAGTCGATGCAGGCACCCGCGAGTACCATCGGGATCTGATCCGGCGTCCAGCCGAGCCGGCCCAGCGCATTGACCATGTTCCAGCAGTCTGCGCCCTGGTTCGAGTACACGATCACGTCGGGCTCGAAGTCGAGGACCTCGCTCGCCTGTGGTGTCACGTCGGGTGCTGCCGGTGCGACCGCCACACCAATGTGGGTGAGGTCAGGCCGTTCGCCAGAACGGACGGAGTCACCCGGCTCGGTACCGTTGATCACGTCGAGCGGCTTCGCTTCAAGGTCGTTGTAGCACACAACGCCCGGAGGTGTGTCGGCCCACGGCACGCCGACCTTGCTCACAGTGATCCCTTCGAGCGCCTCGATCTCGGCGGTGGCAAATTGCATCAGGCCGGTGTGGACGCCGAGGCACCCACCACCCGCACCGATCGCGTAGACGCCGGGCGAGGTGAAGTCAGCGATCGTGATCGGTGTGATCGAGAGGACCGGGATGTCCGAGCCCTTGTAGATTGCGTAGTGGTTACCGAAGAAGTCGATCGTCGAGATCGCCAGGTCGACGCCGTCAGCGGACAACTCGTTCGCGCAGCGCTGAGAATCGTCCGGCGTGATGATCGCTTTGCAGAGCACGATCTCGATCGGGCGACCCTGGAGACCGCCCAACTCAGCGTTCACGTAGTCGGCCGCTGCTTGGATTGAGAGCGAAAACTCTGGGAACGACCCATTGGGATCGCCCTCGGGGTTCTGCACGCCGATGCGGAACGGCTCGCCGGTCGCTTCGCCGCTTGGTGCTTCCGCCGTGTCGCCAGTGGTGGCGCTCGGCTCCTCCCCGGCAGTGGGCGCTGGAGCCTCGGCGGTTGTTTCGGCGGTTGTTTCGTCCGGTGGCGCATCGGTCGCGCCCGACGCAGTCTCGGTCGGCGCCTCGTCGACGACGGCGGCGTCATCGCTGCCGCATGCCGCGAAAACGAAAGCGAGGACGAACAGCCCCGCCCCCAGGCGTCGCGACGACGTGATGGATCGTGAAGTCATTGCAATCAATCCCCCGTATAGCTAGTAGTGAACCATCGCCCTCCTCGAGGGCGGTGGCAGAGACGCCACAGGCGTCCTGACCGTAAATTAACTCAGTGATTGGTTCCTGGACAAATCGTGGAACAGGTTTTCGGCTGATCCGGCGAATCAGCCCGCGGCGTCGTGGATGCCGGGGATGCCGGCGCGCATCGCCTCGTACCACTCGGGGCGCGGCTGGACACCGGGGTATCCGGTGCCGACGCGAGCGGCAGAATCGGCGTTCCACTCATGATGGATCGGTGGGATCTGGTAGTAGCCGTTCGCCGCGTTTGTTCCGCCGTCGACGTTGAGGTCGTGGCCGGTGATGTACCCGGCGGCGTCGGAGGCAAGGAACATGACCGGCGCAACGATTTCGGGCAGCTCGCCGATCCGGCGCATC
>JANOKQ010000753.1:0-4422 GCA_031419375.1 Acidimicrobiaceae bacterium | reverse complement strand
CCGCAGAACCCATATTACATATAGCTTGTAGAGATACCCGAGGCGCGAACATCACCATCGGCAATAGCTGTGCCGCGAGAACTCGCCTCGGCCGGCCACGGCACGCCCGACAAATCAGGTGCCCGTTCACGCATTGATCGGTCCGCAAACTCGCCGAACGTCTCGCGCCCGACACGGCCGCAACGTAATGGTTCGTCGGAGCGGTTGCAACAGATCTTGATTACTCAGGGGATCAGGTTCCTAGACACCGACTAGACACCGATGGTTTCCTCGCGGCGCTTCGCGGCGCACTCGAAGAAACGCTCCGTGTAGGCCTCGTCGTCGGCGCTGAACCAGTTGCGCCCCTCGAGGCAGCCTGGAGCGAACAGCTCATCAGGCACATCCCATGATTCGATCGTTCCCGCATCGACGAGCGCCCGGAAACACGGTGCCGCCGCTTCGATCAAGGCGACGAACTCTGCATCGGCCATCTCGTACATGCCATCCCAGTACGCCTCGGACACCCCGCATTCGGGGAACCGGAACGTTGCCGGCACGTACGTCGGGTCGATTGTTCCGGCAGCGATGCCGTCGCGCATGCACGTCAACGCGGCGGCCGCCTCGAACTCGCTGTAGCACTCGTTGAGCACCGCGAACTCATCGACGGCAGTGTCGTCGGGCACGGTGTCAAAGGTGGGGTCATCCATCGGGATGGTCTCGACGGGGGACTCCTCGACGATGACTGCTCCATCGTCGAAGTCGTCCCAGCCCCCAAACATTTCCTCGGTGACCGCCCTGACTCCTGCAGCAATGTCGAGCACCTCGCCGCTATCGAGCGCGTCGAGTATGTCGTTCATGAGTGTGGTGTACGAACGCAGCGGGCTCACGTACCACGAGCCGCCGACCTCGTGCACGGCGATGCCACTGGCGTCGAAGTCCTCAAAAGCCTCCTGGATCGTGGAGATCAAATCGGTGACTGCGGGAGTCACCTCGCCGATGCTCGCGCCGAACAACTCGTCGATGCTGCCGTAGTCCGCCGTACACACCTCCGTCTCGTCACCGTCGATGTCCACAGTGAGGCACCCGTCGGCGAAGTCGGCCGAAATGTCGCTGTTTCCATCGGTGCCACTGAAGCTGAACGTCTCGACAGCAACGAATCGCCGGGATCCCGAACCCTCCACAGCAAAGGTGGTGTCCGAGATCGACCAGTTGATCGCGGCGGCATCGAATTCGTCCTGGGCGTCATCGAGGAACAGTGGCGCATACCGCTGCAGCGCCTCGGCCTCGTTCGGATCGAGCAACGCAATCATCCGTTCGAGGTTCTGATCGCTGATCGCTTCGAGCATGTCGTCGACCGCACCCTCCGGCGAACCGGAACCTTCGGCGACCACACCGACCTCGGGAATGTCGATCTCGTCATCGAGGTTGCGGCGAGAGTCTTCGGCGGCGCTGTAGAACGCGCTGAGGTACCAGCGCCCGTCACGCTCGACGACGGTCAGTGGCACATCGTTGAACTCTTCGGATTCGGGCTCGGCGTCGAGATCGGGGCGTTCGCCGTCGAAGGCCTCGTCGATCAACAGGCCACCGAGGGGAACCTCGTCGCCGTTCACCGATACCGTGGCAGACCCACTGATCTCCAGGTTGACGATGTCGCTGACATTGGTCGGCTGCTCGTTGACGGTCACATCGGTGAGTTGGATGTCGATACCGCCGACCTTGCTGAGCGACGCATCTTCGGAAACCACTTCCAGACGGCGAAGGTTCTCGAGGGTTTGGATCAGCGGCTCGCGGAACGCTTCGCGCTCGCCGGGCAGGAGGAGATCGATCACACCGAGCATGTCTTCGTTGTCGAGTGCGGTGGTCAGTGCCGTGCCCACCTCGCTCGGCGACGCGGCGCCGCCTGCGCTGTCGTTGCCCGTGATCGTGACCACCGCAAACCCGCCCGCAGCGATGAGCGCGCCGACACCGACGAGCGCCCCGATCTTTTTGCCGCGGGATCGCTTCGGTGCCCCCGACTCGGTGGGTGCGCCACCAAGCGGGACCATCGGCTCGGTGTTGTCACTGCCGCTCCACCCCGTCGTTGGCTGCTGCTGCCACGGTGACGTCGGCTGTTGCTGCCACGGTGACGGCGGGGCTGGCGCGCTCGGGCTTGGTGATGCCGGGGGCAGCGTCGGAATCTGGCCACCTGCTGGAGGCAGCGGGGGCGCCCAGCCCGGATTCGGCTCCGTTGGTTCACTCATGGGCGGGACATTAGTACTCATATCCCTTCTCCTCGGCAGAAGTCGGCCGCGGCTTGAGCAGAGCTTGACGCTGCACCAGCGTGGATTTCGCATGCGGACGCCGGTCTTGCCCTCTCAGCCCGACCACGGCAACGAGCCAGCAGGTCGAGGGCCGAGGACGCGTTCACGAGTTGGCCGGCGTGGGCATAGGTTCAGCGTATGAAGATCACCATCTCGGGCGCATCGGGCCTCGTCGGTACGGCTCTTGTCGAACGGCTACGAGCGGCCGGCCACCACGTCACCCGTCTCGTTCGCGGCGAGCCCGCGGCGGGAACCACCGACACCCGGTGGGACCCCCAAGCCGGGCGACTTCCGGCAGGTTCGATCTACGGGGCCGACGCGGTGATCAACCTTTCCGGCGCAGGCATCGGCGACCACCGTTGGAGCGACGACTACAAGCGCGAACTGCTCGACAGCCGAGTGCGCACCACCGAGTTGCTCGCCACCACCATCTCCGCCGCCGAGCGCAAGCCGACCGTGTTCGTTTCGGGATCGGCCATCGGTTACTACGGTCCGCGCGGCGACGAAACTCTCGACGAGACCGCAACGGCTGGCAGCACGTTCCTCGCCGGTGTGTGCGTCCAGTGGGAGCAGGCCGCCTCCCCGGCCACGGAGGCGGGCGTGCGCACCGTCACGGTCCGCACGGGAATCGTGCTGTCGGCCGACGGTGGCGCGCTGAAGAAGCAGTTGCCGCTGTTCAAGGTCGGCCTCGGCGGCCGGTTCGGCTCGGGCGACCAGTGGCAAAGCTGGATCTCGATCGACGACGAAGTCGGCGCGCTGGAGCACCTGCTCACCAGTTCCGTCTCCGGCCCGGTCAACCTCACTGCCCCGAGCCCCGTCACCAACAGTGAGTTCACGACGACGCTCGCCCACGTGCTGAAGCGGCCGGCGATCATTCCCGTGCCGTCGTTCGGCCCCAAGCTGCTGCTCGGCAGCGAGCTGACCGAAGCGCTCCTGCTCACGGGCCAACGCGTGGTGCCGGCGAAACTGCTCGCCGACGGGTACCAGTTCCAGCACACCACGCTCGAAGCGGCACTGCGCACCCTGCTGCGGCGATGACCGCCAGCACCCGGACGGATGCCACCCCGAGTAGCCGTCAGGATGCAAGCTCCTCCGCTCGCGCCCACGCGCAGTCCGAGAACCGTGTGTCATATGCGTCGTCGGTCGAGCTGTACCGGTTGCACCATCTCCAGTGGCAACTCCCGCACGCCGACAACTCCACGCTCGGCGAGCACAAGCAGGCAAGGCGAAACCCGCTCCACCAGTGCGATGAACTCGGCATCCGACGTCTCCCACAGTCCGGTCCAGTACTCCTCTGCGCCGGCGCACTCGGGGAAACGGACCGGCGCGTCCACCATGAAGGGGTCGATCGTCCCGGCGGCAAGGCCAGCGAGCTCGCACGCAACCCCCGCCGATGCCTCAACTTCTTCGTAGCACTTGTCGATCGCCGTGTAGTCGTACTCATCCGTTGCCGCGTCGGCGGGGACCTCGTCGAGGGCGGAATTGAGGTCCTCGACGGCCTGGGGCGTTCTTCGTAGACGGCTCGGTACCCGTCAACGAGGTCGCGCAACTCGCGGGGTGAAATGAACCTCCCACCGCGGTGCGCCACGTCGAGCAACCAGGGCCAGGTCGTCCCCAGCGGGGAGGTACTGACGGCACATCGCATGACGCAGCACGTGCACCTGGCAGACCAGACGTCCCGAGGAAAGCACGGCAGCGCCGCCGAGCGCGGCGAGTAGCGGTGGTCCGTCGGTGCCCGGCGAGTAGCGGTGGTGGTCACTACGGTGAGCGTTGCTTGACAACGCGGGCACGTTGCGGGTGGGGTGGCGTAGCTATCGGTGATGGTGATGTTCGCGCCTCGGACATCTCTACAATGTATATACAATATGGGTTCTGTGAGTTGACCCGATACGAACTGGTGTACGCTTCAGGTATGTCGGCGGACTCGAACCACAGCTTCAACGACGACCAGCGCGATGACCGTGGCGGTGGGGTTGGTTCGCCGGAGGAGTTCATTGACGCGTTGGCTGCGCATGAACGCGAGGGCGCCCGGTTGGCGCTTGATGCGGTCAGGATCGCGGCGGGTGGGATGTGGGCTGTGGATGGGCATGTGTCGATGGGGGCGTGGTTGCGCGACCGGTGCCGGATGCGTTCCAGTGAGGCG
>JANOKQ010000752.1:0-3490 GCA_031419375.1 Acidimicrobiaceae bacterium | reverse complement strand
CGATTTCGGCGGCCCGGTCACCTTGGTGCTGCTCGACCCCACGTCGGCTGACGGCGAGTCGGCACTCAGCTTGCTGAGCCCTGCCGATGACCACGTTGCCCTGATCACGATGGTACGTGGCCGCACGTCGGCGGCGCTTCGCGACTTCGCTCATGCCGAAGATATCGACGTGACATCTGCGGCCTGGGTCTACCTCGATCAGGTGGTGGCCCGGACCGGAGTTGACGGGCGGGCGTTGGAGACGATGCTCGTCGACGGCCACGACTTCTCGACCGAGCTCATCGATATTGCCCGTCTCACACCGATTCGCCGCGTGCTCGTCGGGTCGTCGCTCGAACGTCTGGCTCCTGCGGCCTGTCAGCGGCTCCGCGCAGCGATGCCGGCACCGGTGATCGTTGCAGCCCAGCCGAGCGTGGCCAAGTACTGATCGGTTGAGGCGATTCGCCACCATTTGCCCGCGGGAAAATGGTGGCGCTTGCAACCGGTGGTGCCGCGCTGGCCGAGGTTCGAGAACCATTTTCCCGCGGGAAAACGTCGCCTACATCGTGACGGTTCCGTCGATGCATTCGGCCACGTGTCCGCCGATCCAGATGTCGTCGCCGTCGCGCTCGACGAATACACGCCCCTTTCGTCCGAGCGCGGTGCCCTGCGCGGCCACGTACCGGTCGGGGGCAAGCCCGTCGCCGATCAGCCATTGCGCCACCGCAGCGTTCAGGCTGCCGGTGACCGGGTCTTCACACATGCCGTTGGGGCTCGGGAAGAACGCGCGCAGTTCAAACGCTGGTTCGGTGCTGTCGACGGGCGCGCCCGCGGCGGTCGGCCCGGCGGCGGTGGGCCCGACGACGCCGACCTCGAGCGTGCGCTCGGATCCGAACGCGGGTGCGAGGGCGCGGACTGCGTCGGCCGAGCGAAGCATCACCGCCACCCAGCCGGGTCCGTTATCGCAGTGCTGGTGGGCCACGATCTCGTCACGCTCGATCTGCAGCATTCCCGCAATCCGCCCAATGAGCGCCTCGTCGAGCGGCCCGCTCCGTCGGCGTGGCGGCGCAGCGAACGCCAGCCGGCCTTGCGAGGCGTCCGCGTCAGCGACCTGTTCGCGTCTGATCCGGACCAACCCCATCCCACACTCCTGCACCACCACATCGGGCTCGTGCGGCTGGCCGCCTGCACCGAGCCAGGCATGGCACGAGCCAAGCGTGGGGTGCCCCGCAAATGGCAGCTCGACGGTAGGCGTGAAGATGCGTACCCGGTAGTCAGCCGCAGGATCGGTTGGCGGTAGCAGGAACGTGGTCTCCGAAAGATTCGTCCATCGCGCGAACGCGGCGAACTCCTCGTCGGATAGGCCCTGCGCGTCATGCACCACCGCGAGCGGATTCCCGAGCATCGGACGATTGGTGAAGACGTCGAGTTGCGAGAAGTGTCGTGTGGTGCGGAGTTTCATTCGCCGTGGCTACCTCTGGGGCGCAGCAGTGTCAAGGCGATTTGTGCCGGCCGCTCGAGTGCTCGTCACGGACGTGCTCCTCCAGTTCGGCCCGACCCCACTCGCCGTCGACTCCACTCGCACCGGTCGCGCTCCACGCATCGATTCGGTCGTGCGCTTGGTTCAGCTCGAAGTTGTCGACGACGTCCCACAGCCGCAGCACGCCCCCTGGCTGGAGCATCTGCCGGAGCCGACTGAGGGTGACGGCCTTCCAGAATTCCGCGAGGCCGCCTCCTGATTGCTGCCCGCCCGCATCTAAGTTCCAGCGTCGTGATGTCTCGTTTGCGTCTGACGGCGCTCCTCGTTACCGGATCGATTCTCCTCGGCGCAGGTTGCAGTGGCGGAAGCTCGACCACCTTTGCGGATCCCGCGGAATCAGCGGTCGACAACGGCGCAGCTTCGCTGTCACCGAGCACAGCGCCGGCCACGACCACAGTGCCGGCCCGGACTGCGGTGCCGGCCGCGACGAGCACACCGACCCCGTCGGCCACGACCGTGCCGGCCACGTCGGCAGCGCCGGACACCACGATGGCCGTGCTTGCGGGTGTGGTGCCCGGCGATGAGTGGGCGATTGGCGAGCTACCCGATGGGGTTGACGAGAGCGTGCTCGACGACGCGGTCGATGTCGCGTTCGGCGCGGCGGACAGCCCGTCGAGGGTTCGTTCGATCGTCGTGGTGCGCGGTGGGGAGATCGTCTACGAGCGGTACCACCCGCTCGATAACGCCGACACGGTGATGGATTCGTTTTCGGTGGCCAAGAGCTTCACGTCGGCTGTCATCGGTCTGCTCGTCGGCGACGGGCTGATTGAGGTGGACGCGCCAGCACCGGTTGCGGCGTGGTCCGATCCGGGCGATCCGCGTCACGCGATCACGGTCGAGAACCTGCTGCACATGGCGAGCGGATTGGAGTGGAGCGAGGTGTACGCCGCTGGTCAACCCCCGCTGCTGATGCTGCAGTCAGCCGTTGCCTCCGACTACGTCTCGTCGCTGCCACTTGAGGCGAACCCGGGCGAGAAGTTCGAGTACTCGACGGGAACGACGGCGATTCTGGCGGGGATCATCACCGACACCCTCGGCGGCCCAGAGGCCGCGACCTCCTACATCGAGGAGCGCCTGTTGCGCCCGCTCGGGATCACCAGTACCGAGTTCTTGCGTGACGGCAGTGGGCGCTGGCTCGGCGGCATCGGAGCGGATTCGACCACGCGTGACTTCGCCCGGTTCGGGCTGCTGTTCCTCAACGACGGGGTCTGGGGCGGGGAACAGATCCTTCCCGAGGGATGGGTCGAGTACAGCCGCGCTCCCTCGCCGACGAACCCCGAATACGGGGCGCAATGGTGGATGCGTGGCGGGAGCACCTTCGAGGCCAACGGGTTGTTCGGTCAGCTCATCCGCATGGTGCCCGACGACGACCTCGTGATCGCGATCAACGCGACCCAGGGCGGCGACAGCTACACCCTCGCCACGGCGGTGCAAACAGCCTTCGCCGACGTCTGAGCGTCGCTCACTGCCTCACGGTTCCCGGCGCCAGGTAGCCCGGTACGGTGACGCGATGCGGTTGACCGTTGACGACGTGACGGTGTGGTTGGCTGCGTACCTCGGGCGTGATCCGTCGGGCGTCGCCTGCGTTGGTGCGGGGTCGTGGTCGACGGGCTTTGCGTTCGATGTCGGCGACGAGGGTTTCATCGTTCGGTTCGGGGACTACGTGGACGACTTCGACAAGGACCGCCTCGCCGTCACATACGGTTGCGACGGGCTCCCGATTCCGCACGTCCACTCGATCGGAGCGTTCGGCGACGCCCACTTCGCGATCTCGACCCGTGTTGTGGGCACCCCGCTCGAACTTTGTGACCCGTCGGATTGGGTGCAGGTCGTGTCATCGCTGGCCGATTCGCTCGAGGTGATGCGGACATGCGAGTTGGTCGGCACGGGATGGGGTGGATGGGACGTCACCGGAGCGGCCGACCATGCCACATGGCGCGATTTCCTGTCGGCCGCTGACAGCGACGAGCC
>JANOKQ010000751.1:0-6547 GCA_031419375.1 Acidimicrobiaceae bacterium | reverse complement strand
CAAATAGCCGAATGCGCCTGCCTCGTCGTCATCAGCGGCCTCGCCATGCGTCACCCGCTGTGGTGGACCTGACCGTCGCGCCGACAGCCCAAGCACCACCCGACAGTTCCAGCGGTGACAGCTGATGCCGTGACTTCGACCCGGTCAGGTCCGGCGAGGCCCGGTCAGGCGGTGGCGAACTTGGCGATGCGGCGGATGCCTTCTTCCATGTCGGCATCGGCCATCGCGAACGAGAAGCGGGCGTAGCCGGGGGTGCCGAACGCCTCGCCGGGCACGAACGCGACCTTGGCTTCGCCGAGGATCACATCGGCCAACTCCAGCGTGGTGGCCGACACCGTGCCGTTCGGACCGAGCGGGCGACCGAGCAGCGACGTGAAGTTCGGGTAACAGTAGAACGCACCCTGCGGCTCGATCGCCGTCACGCCGGGGATGTCGTTGAGCATCCGGTGCATGGTGACCGCGCGCCGGGCGAACGCGTCGCGCATCATCGCGACCGCGCTGAGGTCGCCGCTGACCGCTTCGAGTGCGGCGATCTGGGCGACGTTGCTGACGTTGGAGGTGGAGTGCGACTGGAAGTTGATCGCCGCCTTCATCACATCGCTCGGGCCGATCATCCAGCCGACGCGCCAGCCGGTCATCGCGTAGGTTTTGGCGACACCGTTGACGATGATGCACTGGTTGGCCAGCTCGGGCACGACCGTCGGCATGCTGACGAAACGGCTGTCGCCGTAGACGAGGTGCTCGTAGATCTCGTCGGTGAGCACCCACACCCCGTTGTCGACCGCCCAGTGCCCGATCGCCGCCACCTCGTCGGGGGTGTAGATGGCACCGCTCGGGTTGTCGGGGCTGACGAACAGCAGCACCTTGGTGCGCGGCGTCAGTGCCGCATCGAGCTGGTCGACGGTGACCCGGAACCCGGTGCTTTCATCGGTCTGGACGATCACCGGCACGCCACCGGCAAGCGTGATCGCCTCGGGATACGTGGTCCAGTACGGTGCCGGGCAGATCACCTCGTCGCCCGGATCGCACAGCGCAGCGAAGGCAGTGAACACCGCGTGCTTGCCGCCATTGGTGACCAACACCTGGCTGGCCGAACACTCGAAACCGCTGTCGCGCTTGGTCTTGACGGCAATCGCCTCACGCAGCTCCGGCAGGCCGGCCGCCGGGGAATACTTGTGGTGCTTGGGCTCGCGGCAGGCCCGTACCGCCGCCTCGACGATGTTGGCGGGTGTGGGGAAGTCGGGTTCGCCGGCGCCGAAGCCGATCACGTTCTCGCCAGTGGCCTTCAACGCTTTGGCCTTCGCATCGACGGCGAGCGTCGCGGATTCGGCAATGGCGGACAGGCGGGCAGACGTGCGATTCACGGTCGACAATCCTACTTGGGCGCACCGTCCGCTCCCGCCGAGTTTCCGCCAGACTGCTCGGGTGACGATCGACCCGCGAAGCATCGAGATCCCCGCCAACCTGCTGCCCGTCGACGGACGGTTCGGTTGCGGCCCCTCGAAGGTCCGCCCCGAGCAGGCCCTCGCGCTGGCAACCGCAAACTCGAACCTGCTCGGCACGTCGCACCGCCAGGCGCCGGTCAAGAACCTCGTCGCCTCGGTGCGGGCCGGCTTGAACGACCTGTTCTCGCTCCCCGGCGGGTGGGAGATCGTGCTCGGCAACGGCGGGTCGACGATGTTCTGGGACGCGGCCACGTTCGGGCTGATCCGCGACCACAGCGTGCATGCCGTGTTCGGCGAGTTCTCCTCCAAGTTTGCCGAGGCTGCACGCGCAGCACCGCATGTCGGCGATCCCACCGTGGTGCGGTCGGAGCCCGGCGATCACCCGCAGCTGAGCGCGGTCGACGGAGCCGACGTCTATGCGCTCACCCACAACGAAACCTCCACCGGGGTGATGATGGAACTGCAGCGGCCCGCTCCGGGTGACGACTCGCTTGTGGTGGTCGATGCCACCTCGGGTGCCGGCGGGCTGCTGTGGGACCCGGCGCAGGTGGACGTGTACTACTTCGCTCCGCAGAAGTGCTTCGCCGGTGATGGCGGGCTGTGGCTGGCGGCCTGCTCGCCGCGTGCGCTCGAGCGGATTCGCTCGATCTCCGGATCGGGGCGGTGGGTTCCGGCGTCGCTCGATCTGAACATCGCCCTCGACAACAGCGTCGTCAACCAGACCTACAACACCCCGGCACTCGGCACGCTCGTGTTGATGAACAACCAGATCGAATGGATGATCGACAACGGCGGGCTCACCTGGTGCAATCACCGTTCGGCTGCCTCGGCGGCAACCCTGTACGGCTGGGCCGACAGCCGCGACTGGGCCACCCCGTTCGTGACCGACCCGGCCAAGCGTTCCACCGTGGTCGGCACGATCGATATCACCGGCCCCGACGCGACCGACGTGTGCGCGGCGCTGCGGGCCAACGGAATCGTCGACACCGACAGCTACCGCAAGCTCGGTCGCAACCAACTGCGTGTCGGCATGTTCCCCGCGGTCGATCCGGCCGACGTGGCCGCGTTGGTGTCGTGCATCGATTTCGTCGTCGAGACGCTGAGCTGACGGCACGGTGCGGCAATGAACGTCAATCAGGTGCTCACGACGGCCTTCGATCAGCTCACCCCGCTGCATGATCCGGTCCTGGTCGTCGCGCTGCGCGGCTGGTTCGATGTGGCCGAGGTGGCCACCGACGCATTGCGTGAGTTGCTCCACGACCACCCGGCACCCGTAGTGGCCTCGATTGACCCCGATCCGTTCTTCGACTTCACTCAGGAACGCCCGGAGGTCGCCTTCGACGACCTGCACCAGCGCCAGATCGTGTGGCCGGCCAACGAGTTCCGGGTGGCCCGCTTTCCGGGCAGCGCGCACGACCTGGTCGTGCTCGCCGGAGTGGAGCCGCACTTGCGTTACGCCACCTTCGCCGAATGCATCATCACCGTCGCCGCCGGTCTCGGCTGCCGGGTGGTGGTCACCGTCGGTGCTGCCGCCGAAGCGGTACCGCACACCCGCCTGCCGCATGTTGTCGGCAGCAGCACGAACGACGGTCTGGTCCGCGCTCTCGGACTATCTCGTCCGCAGTACCAGGGGATGACGGGGTTGGTCGGGGTGCTGCAGGAGCGGCTCGACCGGCGCGGACTGCCGGCGGTTTCGCTGCGCGTGGGGGTGCCGCACTACCTGGGCAACGCCAAGCACCCCAAGTCGTCGGCATCGCTGCTGCGTCATCTGGAGCACGTGCTCGCCATCCCCACCGCGCACGCGCGCCTCAACGACGACATCGAACGATGGGGATCGCTGCACGACGAAGCGGTCGCCGAGGACCACCAGGCGTCGGCCTACCTGACGATGCTCGAAGCCGAATACGACCGCCGCACCGAGGCGTCGCTGCCGAGCGCCGACGACCTCGCCGCCGACTTCGAGCGATTCCTTCGCGACCAGCGTCCCGACGCCGGCGAGACAGGCGACGGAGCCGGCGGCACCATCCCAGACAACCCGGGTTGATCAGCCCTTCGCAGCGCGGAACCCCGCTTCGAGGTCGGCGATGATGTCGGCGATCGATTCGAGTCCCACGCTGAGGCGGATGAGCCCAGGATTGACGCCAGACTTGAGTTGCTCGGCTTCGGTCAACTGGCTGTGGGTGGTGGCCGCCGGCTGGATGACCAGGCTGCGCACGTCACCGATGTTGGCCACGTGGCTGTGCAGTTCCAGCGCCTCGACGAAGCGCTGCCCGGCCTCTTTCGCCGAACCACCCTCGCCCGCTTTGATGTTGAACGCGATGATGCTGCCGTAGCCCTTGCCGTGGCCGTACTTCTTGGCCCGCTCGTGCCACGGGCTGCTCGGCAGCCCGGCGTACGACACGCCTTCCACCTCGTCACGGCCGACGAGGAACTGGGCGACCTTGTCGGCGTTTTCGATGTGGCGCTCCATCCGCAAGCTCAGCGTCTCGATGCCTTGCAGGATCAAGAACGCGTTGAACGGCGAGATGGCCATACCGAGGTCGCGCAGCATCTGCACTCGGGCTTTGAGGATGAACGCACCATGACCGAGGGCCGGCCAGTAGGCCAAGCCGTGGTAGCTGGGGTCGGGTTCGGTGAAGTTGGCGAAGCGGCCGCTCGCGCCGTAGTCGAACGTGCCTGCATCGACGATCGCCCCGCCGATCGAGTTGCCGTGCCCGCCGAGGAACTTGGTGAGGCTGTGCACCACGATGTCGGCACCCCACTCGAACGGGCGGATCAGGTACGGCGTGGGCACGGTGTTGTCGACGATCAGCGGGATGCCGTTGGCATGGGCGACGCCGCTGACGCCTTCGATGTCGAACACGTCGTTGCGCGGGTTGGCCAGCACCTCACCGTAGAACGCCTTGGTGTTCGGGCGGATCGCCGCCTCCCACTGGGCGAGGTCGTGCGGGTCGTCGACGAAGCTGACCTCGATGCCCAGTTTCGGCAGCGTGTAGTGGAACAGGTTGTAGGTGCCGCCATACAGCGACGGGCTGGACACGATGTGGTCGCCAGCTTCAGCGAGAGTGAGGATCGTCAGTGTCTCTGCCGACTGACCACTGGCCACCACGAGCGTTCCGGGGAGGCCGACAGCGGTGGTGCAACCCCCTTCGAGGGAGTTGAGACGGGCTTCCAACGCACCCTGGGTGGGGTTCATGATCCGGGTGTAGATGTTGCCGATCTCGGCCAGCGCAAACAAGTTCGCGGCGTGCGTGGTGTCGCGGAACTCGTAGCTCGTGGTCTGATAGATGGGCACCGCGCGGGCACCGGTGGTGGGATCGGGCTCGCCCCCCACATGAATCTGGCGTGTCTCGAAACCCCACTGTTGCGACATGTCGATTGTTCCCCTCGGTGTTGTGATCGGTGTCTGCCGGACCGTATCACCCACGATCTGGGCCGAATCCGTCCCAGCTCCCGGGACGGATTCGGCTTAGATCATTCGTGCAGGCGCGATTGGCCTCGATCACTGCGGCGGCGAACGCTTCGCCCGCGCCGGTGGGAGTGCGCCACTCGTAGTGCGAGCCGTCGGGGCGCACCTGGGCATCGTCGACACGCTGGTTCACCCAGTCGTCGAAGGCCACGACGCACGCCCTGGCAGGGAACTCGCCGGCCACCTCGCGGATCAGCAGGTTGAGCGCATCCGTGCGAGCCGGATCGCGGCTGGCGGCAAGTCTTGGTGCCAGACCGTCCATGCCGGCTGCGGTACTCGGCTGCGGGCAGGCCACCCACAGCACCACCGGAGCACCATTCGCGAGAAGATCGGCGGTCGTGCGCCGGTATGCCGCGGCGACGTAGGCGTCGAACACGGGGTCGCCGACTGCTCGGGCGTCCGCCTCGCCGGGCAGCGTGCGGTCGACCAACTCCCACTGGCACGACATCACCAGCGCCGCGTCGACCGGTGCCGCCGCCACGGATGCGGCCCAGCGCAGCGACGGGTCAGCACAGCTGACGATCGGCCCCGACTCGTCAGCTTCGGTAAACGCCGCAGCCCCGCAGCCGAGCGCGATATCACCGTCTGCCGTGACCAGCACGGGCCCCGCGTCGTCTGGCGTGGCGAGATACACGCTCAACAGGATCGAATCACCGAACGCCCGCACAACCGGACGAGCCACACCGCCACCGTTCGCGCTATCACTGTTCGCAGCGCCACTGCTCGCACCGCCACTGTTCGCGCTATCACTGTTCGCACCGCCACCGTTCGCGCTACCACCGTCGGCCGTCACACCGTCAGCATCGCCACCGTTGGCCGCACCGGGATCGACACCGGGGTCGGCGCTGGTGGCCGCCGTTGGAACGGGGTCAACGGGCGGCGGTGCGGCGACGAGGGCAAGTTGGTCGTCGAGGGTCGCCAGCAGTTCGTCGGCCTGCGTTCGCTGTGGTGCCCACACGGTGCCCATCGCCACGATGCTTGTGGCCACCAGAACGGCCAGCGCGGCGAGGACCCGGCCGGGCACCATCGCCGTCCGGATCGGGCGCTCGACGAAACGGACGACGACCGCAGCGATCAGCGCAACCGCAGCGACGACACCCAACATCACCATCATCTCGTCGGTCGACACCCCCCATGCGTGGAGGGCGACGATGGCCGGCCAGTGCACGAGATAGATCACGTAGCTGGCCCGCCCACACCAGCCGACGCCGCGGTTCCGGCCGAATCTGGCAATGGTGCCCGCAGGCTGCACCGCAGCCGCGATGGCGACCGTCGACAACAGTGCGGTGAGCGGCAACAACCCGGATGTGATCAGCGCTGAACCGCGCCCAACCGTGGCAACACACCAACCGATCCCGACGAGCGCGACGAGCCCGACCGCATCGACCCTGCCCGAACTCCAGGCACCGAGCCGCTGGCCGACGCGACCGTGCAGCACCGCCGCCAGCAGCACCCCGGCGAGGATCTCGCCGATGCGAGTATCGGTGCCGTAGTACACCCGATCCGTCGACATCTCGAACATCGCCGGCAGCAGGAACGAAACCGCAGCGAGCCCCCCCGCCGCCACCGCGAGCCACCCACCAGAACTGCGCCGTCCGGGGCCTGCGACAACGACGAGGAGGGGCAGTACGAC
>JANOKQ010000750.1:0-4577 GCA_031419375.1 Acidimicrobiaceae bacterium | reverse complement strand
CGCCGCCGGTCGGCGAGCCGAGCATGCGCGCCCGTGGGCGGAAGCCGCTGACGTGGGGCACCGTGGTCGACGAACGGTGCGTCGCTGGAGCGAGTTGCTCGATGGGGGCGTCCGCAGCGACGACGAGACCGGGGAGTGAAGCTCGGCGAAGTGACACCGACGCTCCGTCGAGGGCCACTGCGCCCTCGACCGACACCACGCAGGGGGTGGTCACGGCCAGCACCTCACGTCGCCCCCCATCGAGTCGCCGAATCGCCCGCAGCGCCAGCGGTCCTCGTTCGGCCTCATCTACGTCCGAGAAGTCGAGGTCGACGAGGCCAAGGGCTTGCGCAGCACCGAGGTGATGGGCAATGAAGGCGGGCACGGATCCGCTGCCGCGATCGAGCGAGTAGACGCCGCACACGACGATGTCCGCGCCGTGTACTGCTGCAGCCAGATCGGTGGCGACGTCGACGCTGTCACGTTCGAGCACGGCGAGGATGTGTCGCGCCGACGTCGCCCCACAGGCCATCGCATCGCGCAGCACTCGTTGCGCGGCGAGTGGCCCCGCCGAGACAGCAACCACGTCGTTGCCGGTTGCCTCGCCGAAGCGCAGGGCAACCTCCAACGCCGCCCGGTCGGCTGGCGAGACGCCGCCGAACCGGTCGTCGAACCGGTCATGAACCCCGTGCCCGTCGAGAACGCGCCCGTCGAGAGCGCGCCCGTCGAGACTGGGTGGGGGAGTGAACTTGAGACAGACGGCGATCATGTGCGGCGGAAGACCACGCCGTAACCGCCCTCCGGGTAGTTCCAGCTGATCGCCCCCTCCCGGTTGCAGACCAGGTAGCACGTGCCGCATTCGAAGCACTGCTCGTAGTTGAACACGATTCCGCCGTCACTCGTCGGTACGAACAGCTTTGCCGGGCAGGCGACCACGCACTCACGTGTGCTGCAATCGGCGCACACCGACCCATCGACCACGATGTGCGCCGTGTCGTGCACGTCGAAGCGGGCGGTCGTCATCCGGTCGTCGAACGACACTTCGGGCCAGCGTTCGGCGTCGTTCACCCGAACGTCCTGAACCCGGCCCAGCCGTCACGAATGAGGTCACGCCGTCGAACGCCGACTCGCTTGCGTTCGGTGGCAAGCAGCTTGCGGAGACCCTGTTTCGGAGCGGGGTTGTCCACCCGGAACATGCCTTCGGCAACACCAGCGATCAGTTGCGGGTACATGTGCTGCACGCGATCGCTCAGCACGAGCCCCGGCGCCCGGCGGAGCTTGCGATGATCGCGAAGTACGAAGGTGTCGTCGAGGCGCTTCCGGTATCCCGCCAACCCGTTGACCGATACGTCGCCTCGCCCGATCGCCTCGCCGGCAGCCTCGCCGGCGTACATCCCGCTCGCCATGGCAAAGTTCACGCCTTCGAGCCAGATGCCTGCGGCGAGGCACATCGCCGCGGCGTCGCCGGCGACGAGCAATCCGGCACCGACGAGTTGGGGCATCATCGCCAACCCGGCTTCGGGAATGAGGTGCGCCGAGTACTCCTTCAGTTCGCCGCCCTCCACCAGCGGGGCGATCGCCGAATGCGCTTTCAGTCCGGCGATGATGTCTTCCGGACGGCGCTGCTGGGCGGCGAGCTTGGGCAGCTTCAACACCACCCCGACGGCGATCGTGTCGAAGTTGGTGTAGATGAAGCCGCCGCCGTTCACTCCGGCCGTTCCGCCGAGGATCTCGATGTCGACACCGTCGGTGCCGCGCACCCCGAAGCGTTCGTCGATCACGTCCTTGGGTAAAGCCAGGGTCTCTTTCACGCCGAGGGTGTAGTTGGCCGGATCGGCCTTGGCGTGCAAGCCGGATTCCTTGGCGAGGAAGCTGTTCACCCCGTCACAGGCGATGACCACCTTGGCGCGCACATCGCCGTTCGGCCGGTCGGTGGTGACGCCGATCACGGTGCCTGCCGTGTCGCGCAGCAGCCCGGTGGCGGTGGTGCTGCACAGCAGGCGGGCTCCTGCGGCTTCGGCGTGGCCTGCCAGCCAGTGGTCGAAATCGGGCCGAAAGGCCGTGGCCCCGTTGTAGGGGGCCGCGCCCCAGGCCTCGGTGCGGAAGTCGATGCTCAGCGCCTGGGTGTCGGTGAGCACCATCGTCGTGCGGCGGGTGATCCAGCGCTGGACCGGCATCTCCTCCCACCACTGCGGGATCAGCTGATCGAGGATGCGCGGGTAGACGACCCCGCCGTACATGTTCTTGCTGCCCGGGAATGGGCCGCGCTCCAGCAGTAGTATCCGCAGGCCGCGCCTGGCCAAGGTGATCGCCGCGCACGACCCGGCGGGGCCAGCACCGACTACCACGACATCGACGTCGATGCCCGCGCGTGGGTCGGCTGTATCGAGGAGCGAGACGTCAGACATTGCTGGGCTCCGGTTCCGACGACTCACCTGGCGCGGCGGGTGCGAGCAGTGCGAGCAGTTCGGTCAGCACGGTATTGGCGTCGGCCACGACGGCGAGGTCGGCGCGCAGCATCATCGGGCACGATGCGTCGGTGTTGACGCTGACGATGTGGTCCGGGTTGCCGAGCCCGCTGGTGTGCTGCACCGCCCCGCTGATACCGAACGCGATGTACAACCGTGGATCGACGACGACCCCAGTGGTGCCGATCTGGCGCTGATGCTCGATCCACCCGCGGTCGGTGATCACACGGGTGGCGCCGACACTCGCCCCCAGCAGTCCGCCAAGACGGGCGAGGTCGTCGAAGCGCTCCTGGCCAACGAGTCCTGCCCCGCCGCCGACGATCCGCTCGGCCTCGGCAAGGTCGATCGAGGCCGCGTCGGGTTCGAGCACCTCGACTACATCGGCGTCACGGATCGTGGGGTCGATGTCGATCGTCAAATCGTGTACGACGGTCGCCGCGGTGCGGGCGAAATCCGGTGGGTCGACCCCGCGTGAGCCCACCTGCAAGGTGATGACGGCGTGAGCGGGCGTGGCCACGGTGTGCATCGTGAGGCCGCCATTGCGGGTCATCACCACGTGCGCATCGCTGACGTGGATCGCGTTCGTGAACAGCGGCCGCTCTAGCCCGGCGGCGAGGCGCGGCGCGAGGTCGCGGCCGTCGGCCGACGAGGGCAACACGACGATTGCTTCGTCAGTGAGCAGTGCGGCCAACGCATGCGCCCAGGCAGCCGGGCGGAACTCGCCGGTCTCGACGCAGCGCAGATCGCCGGTTACCGAAGCGGCACTGGCCCTGGCCCCGGAGCCGATCAGCACGGCCCTGCCGCCGCACTCGTCGACGACCTCGCCACCGCCGAGTGGCAGCCGGCCATCTCTCACGGGGATCACGGCGAGCACCCTGGTCACGATAGGACCGGTTCGCCGCAGCACGACAATCGGAACGCGGCCCGGCCCGGCGGCCCGGAGCAGCGGCGTGTCGAGAAACCCACCGTGGCGGTGCATTTATCGACACGCGGTCGCTCCGGGCCGGAGCCCCGGTCGGCGATTCGTGCCGGTTGACGGTCACTCATGACGAGATGCGCGACGGCGCCTCGGACGAGCTCTACGGCGGGTGGATGATGATCCTGTCCGGCCTGAAGACCTGGCTCGAGACCGGTGAACTGCTCACCACCCCCGGGTCGCTCATGTACACCTGACAGTAGTTCTGTGGAATCTGGCAGATCAGGACAGATTCTGTCCGCATTGAGTGCGATCATCGAGTGACGTCGGACCGCTGGATGTACGGCACGGCACGGCATGACCGGAATGGAGAGATTGGGATGAAAAGGCATGGAGCGAACTCGATGATTGGGGATCGGTTGTGAGCGCGATCACGGCGGTCGGGTTGAAGAAAACCTTCCGCAGCGGCGACGTCGATGTGGAGGCGGTGCGCGGTGTCGATCTCGATGTTGCCAGCGGTGAGGTGTTCGGCTTTCTCGGCCCGAACGGTGCCGGCAAGTCGACCACGGTGCGAATGTTGACTACGTTGATGACCTTGGGTGCCGGCCAGGCGTACGTCGGTGGTGTCGACGTGGCAGCCGATCCTCACGGAGCTCGCCGCAAGATCGGTGTCGCCCTGCAGGAGGCGGGGCTCGATCCGCGTCAGACCGGGCGGGAGATCTTGGTGTTGCAGGCGCGCCTGTTCGGCATGTCGGCGTCGGATGGGGCAGCGCGGGCTCGGGAACTGCTCGAGCTCGTCGATCTGGTCGACGCGGCTGACCGGCGGGTGAAGGGTTACTCGGGTGGGATGAAGCGCCGCTTGGACCTCGCCTCGGCGTTGGTGCACGAGCCGGAGGTGTTGTTTCTCGACGAACCGACGACGGGTCTCGACCCGGCCAGCCGGATCACGGTGTGGGAAGAGGTGCGCCGTATCAACGAGTTGGGCACCACCGTGTTCTTGACCACCCAGTACCTCGAGGAAGCCGACCAGCTGTGCAACCGGTTGGCGATCATCGACGACGGCCTGATCGTGCGCGAGGGCAAGCCCGCTTCGCTGAAGCAGGACCTCCGCGATCGCAAGGGCCTTGCGACCGACCCGACCCTCGATGATGTGTTCCTCGACGCAACCGGCCGTACCCGCGAACGGGTCGCCGGCGAAGTGAAGGAGATCTGAC
>JANOKQ010000749.1:0-1682 GCA_031419375.1 Acidimicrobiaceae bacterium | reverse complement strand
TGACCTCGATCGTCGTCGCCGTGGCCTGCCTCTGGCTGCCGCTGATGCGGCCGAAGCTTGCGGAGACCGGAGCGAAGACGACATCCGTCTCGGACGCCTCCGTGAGGTCCTCGCGCCCACCGCCCTGAAGAAGGGGACCCACGATGGTCGACGCATCAAACGCGTTCTTGACGACCGTGTCGGCGGTGTTGACGAGGGCGGATTTGACCTGGATCGGGGTCCACGTCGGATGGAGGCCCAGGAGGACCGCCGCCGAACCCGCCACATGCGGCGATGACATCGACGTTCCGCTGAAGAACTCCCAGTCCCCGTCGTTGCCGCACAGGCCGGTGTCACACACCGTCGAGCTCAGGACGTTGACGCCGACCGAGGCGAGGTCCGGCTTGATCGCGTAGTCGACGAACGTGGGGCCCTGGCTGCTGAAGCCGGCGTTGATGTCGCCATTCGTGGTGATGAACTCGGAGAAGCCCGCGGCGACAGTGATCGAGGTCGCGCCCGACGTCCGCAGGGCAACGCCGTCCGTCTTGCTGATCATGACGGCCGGGATGTCGTCGTCATAGCCGTCCGTCGCACCCATGGCGGTCGGGTCGCCCGCGACATTCGTCACGACGATGACCCCGACAGCACCCTTGGCCTTGGCATTCGCGACCTTCTCGCTGAAGATGCACGCGCCACGGTTCACGATCGCCATCTTGCCGGTGAGCGTCGGAAGCGCCGGGTTGGTCGTGGTAGTCGTGAAAGGCGTCCCGGCATTGCAGGCGAGGCTCCCCGTGTCGAGGATGGGAAATGTGCCGGCCGGCAGTGGGTCGAAGTCGCCGACCGCCCCACGAGCGGTCTCGCCCGCGTAGCTGATCGGCTGGCCGACGAAGTGCTGGTTCGTCGCGGCGCCGACGGTGATGATGTCGCGGGCTCGACCGGGAGACCCGATCGTGAAGCCGCCCGGACCCTCATTGCCGGCAGAGGCGACGACGACGACGCCAGCGGCGACGGCGTTGTCGAGTCCCTTCGCGAGCAGGTCGTTGTTCCCGCGGTACCCGCCGCCGAGCGACAGGTTGAGGACGTCCATCCCATCGAGGACGGCGGCCTCGACCGCGTTGAGGATGTCCTCGCTCCGAGCGCTCTGGACCTCACCCGGGAAGACGTTGTAGTTGCCCAGCCACGCGCCGGGCGCGACGCCAGACATGTCGTCGATCTCCACACCCTCGACAACCGCGGTCTTGCCCGTCACGCCGGCGACCGTGCCGGCCACGTGCGTCCCGTGATCCCCGACCTCGGGGATCGGCTTGGCGGAGTAGTCGGTCTGGTTGTTCTTGTTGTAGAAGACGCGGGCGACGATGACCTTGGGCGTCACGTTCGCGCACGATCCGGCCACGGTGTTGGCGGCATCGCACTTCGGGAAACCGGTCGGGTAGCTCAACCCGGTCGGGTCGAAGAACGGGTGGGTCGAATCGATGCCGGAGTCGATGATCCCGACCTTGATGCCACGCCCGGCGTCCGCGCGGCCGCCTGCCGAGGCCCATGCACCGGCCGCATTGATGAGCTTGTGGCTCTCCCTCATGTCGGGCCGGTATAGGGCGTTGTACTCGACGGCGACGACGTCCGCGTTCGCCTGCAGCTTGCCGATCGCATTGCCGTTCAGTCGCACGGCCACTCCGTTGAGGGTCGTGTAGTAATCCGACGTG
>JANOKQ010000748.1:0-1716 GCA_031419375.1 Acidimicrobiaceae bacterium | reverse complement strand
CCGCCGCCGGCCTTCCACGCGGCGATGAGCCCGATGACGAAGGCGGGGTCGTTCTGGACGTACAAAGCAAGCAGGTCGCCGTTGCCGAACCCGTTCTCCGTGAGGGCCACCGCGACGGCATTACTTTGGCTGTCGAGCTCGGCGAGCGTTGTCTGCCCGTCGAAGTACTTGATGGCGACCGTCTCCGGAGCTCGGCGGACCGAGGCGGCCAGCAGGTCCAGCATGTTGTCGAACTCGGGTGTGATGTCCGAAGGCATCCAGTCGTGGTAAAGCTTCAGCCAGGGCCGATTCGAATAGGTACTCATTGGATCTCCTTCAGCGTCCGGGGCGCGCACACTACTTGATGACCTGGGGGTTGACCGGCGAGCCCACAGAGCCTGTGAACGTCAGCGGCGGTGCGACCAGCAAGAACTCGTAGACGCCGTCCGCCGCACAGTCCTCGGCGAGCTCGTCCATGTCCCACATCTCACCGAGGATGATCCCGGCGTTGACGAGCATGATCACGTGCAGCGGCTGGAATACGTCCGTGGTCTCGTTCGGCAGCACCTCGACACCCCACGTGTCTGTGGACACCGCCGCAACATTGAGCGGGCATAAGTAGTCGGCGGCCGTGATGCCCAGCCCGGGTGCCGGGCCACCTGCATAATCGCCCCAGCCACCGGCCTGCCGGCGCTCGCCCATCTGGCCGGTCCTCACGAGCACGAAATCACCCTCACGGACCTCGACACCCTGTTTCTCGGCGGCGCCCGCCAGGTCCTCGGCCCCGATCGCATAGCTGGTCTCCAGCCACGACACGCCTTTGTAACGGGCGATGTCCAGCAGAACCCCGCGTCCGACGGCTCGATCCCTCACGTTGGTGATGCTGTTCTTCAACGCACCCCGGCTGGTGACCATGTCGGTACCGAGGCCGTTGTACATCGCTCCGTTGAAATAGATGTGCGCCAACGCGTCCCACTGCGTCGAGGACTGCAGCACCATGTACGCCGCGTCGTCGGTGAAGCGCAACCCAGCGAGGTGGTCCTGTGCGCCGGCCGCGATGTCGCCGCCGTCCCACAGCATGAAGTGCTGCGGGTTGCTTCGTCCGTACGACCCGTTCATCGGGCCGTTCTCGTCCAAAGGCAGGGCGAGCGAGAAAACCTTTCCCCGGCGCACCAGGCCGGCCGCCGCCACCCGCATCTCGTCGGTCACATAGTTCATCGCCCCTAGCTCGTCCTCCGGGCCCCAGACACCCCACCTCCGGTACTTCAGCGCCATCTCGCGCACCGTGTCGATCGACGGTCCAACAACCTGCGTCATGAGCAAACTTCTTCCTGTAATGGTCTAGTGGTCTAGTGGTCTAGGCCGGCGAAAACGGCGGCCCCGGATGGTCAGTACATGGCGTCCGGCCAAACAGCGGACGCTTGCCGGTCATGGTGGAGACAGCGATCAGGCTGCCACAACCTCCGGCGATGACCCCGGGGATGAAGGCTCGGAAGGTCAGGAAGACCCCGTCGACGTTTGTCACCATGCACTCCCGCCAGTCCGCAGGGTCGACCTCGTGGAGGAGCGCAGCCCGATCCCCCGCGCCCCGCAAGTGACGACGGCGACCGGGCAACCCTCGCGCATGTCGCTGCTGAATGACATCCCGGCCTCTTCTGACCATGTGACGTTCGCCACAGTCGTGCGAATATTAGCACGCGCGAAAAAATAGTCAGAAGTTGCTGGATGAGGTTCTAG
>JANOKQ010000747.1:0-11487 GCA_031419375.1 Acidimicrobiaceae bacterium | reverse complement strand
ACACCTGATTCCGACCGACCTGCTGGCTGCTGATCCGGCCGACCCGGCAGCACGAGAATCGCGGGCATCACGGTGAGCACACGCTCGATCGAGGCGCTGGTTTCGGCCGCCTTCGCCGACGCCAGGCTCACGGTCGAACCGAGCCGCGACCTGTTCGCCCGCGTCCAGCACTCGCTCGCCGACGCCAGGGCACGACGCCGCTGGCGGCGCGCGATGGCGGCATGGTTCGCCACTGGATTCGGCGCGTTCGTGCTCGTCGCCCTCGCTCTCTCCGACACAACCACTGACCAACACGGAAACAGGAGGTTCACCATGGACTGGTGGGTCATCGAACTGCTCACGAACATCGTGCTGGTGGTCATCGCCATCGGTCTCGGCCCGTTCATCAAACGCTTCGGCCGCGCCTACGCGGCCGACGTGTTCCGAGCCAATCCACGCACCGGCAAGAGCTATCTAGTGCTGACCGATGTGGCCTACTACCTGATCTTCACGTCGTTCATCCTGTTCACGGTGACGTTCGTACCGAGCGACGGGTGGCGGGCCTCGACCGGCGAGCAGCTGAAGGAGGAGGTGGCCCGCATCGGCGGGATCTTGTTGATCATGGGCCTGCTGCACAGCGCGAACGTGATCGCCTTACCGGTCATCGGCCGGCTGCTGTCGCTCAACAAACGCCTCGACGATGACGATGGCACCCAACGCGGAGCGAACGCAGGGCGCTCGACGGCGCCACAGCGCACCGCCTCGACCGAATCGTTCCCGCCGCTCTCTGCCGGCACGTGGATTTTGCGGGTCGAGAAGGCCCCCGACGACACCTGAGCACCGAAGGCCAGCCCCCTCTGCCACGACCGGACCGGACTAACCTCGTCTCATGGCTGTGGTGAACGTGCACGAGGCAAAGACGCATCTCTCGCGATTGATCGACCGCGCCGCAGCCGGCGAGGAGATCGTGATCGGGCGCGCCGGCAAACCGGTGGCGCGGCTGGTTCCGCTCTCGCCGCACACTCCCGCACATTCGGGGCCCTGACCGGGCAGGTGTGGATCAGCGATGATTTTCACGCGGTGGACGACGACCTAACAGGCGAGTTCGAAGGAGTCGACGGTGACGACCCTGCTCCTTGACACGCACACAGCACTGTGGATGGTGAGCGCCCCCATCGCTTGGGCGTCAACACCTTGGCCGCCCTACAGCGGGCCGACAACGACGTGATCGCCAATGCCGCCAGCGTGTGGGAAACCTCGATCAAGACCGCGCTGGGAAAGCTGCGTGCGCCCGACAGCTTGTGGGACGAGATCGAGCGAGGTGGAGTGCGGCTCATCTCGATCGACCGAGCCGACGCCGAGGCCGCAGGTCGGCTTCCGTTGCATCATCGCGATCCGTTCGACCGGATGCTTATCGCGCAGGCACGCGAGCGCGGCGCCGTCTTGGTCACCGCAGATCGCTGGGCTGGGGCGTATGACGTGCGAGTGCTACCGGCAGATATGTGAGCGCCTTGTCCATGTGACTCACGGCGGTGCGCAGTAGTGGCGACCTCGACCAGACTGGGCGGGTCATGTCCCTCCTGTCCCGCCCCCGATCCGAGGACGATTCGCCCCAGCCACCGCCGGTCCCGCTGGGATCGAGCTACCGCAAGCTCCTGGCTGCCACGACCGTATCGAACATCGGCGATGGCACCGGCACCATCGCCTACCCGTGGCTGGCCTCGGCGGTCACCCGCAACCCGTTGCTGGTGGCGCTTGTCGCCGTCGCCCAGCGGCTGCCATGGCTCGTGTTCTCGCTTCCCGCCGGGGTGATCACCGACCGTGTCGACCGCCGCCGAGCGATGGTGGCAATGGACGCCATCCGGTTCGCGCTGACGCTCCTGGTGGCCCTCGCCGTGCTCGGACGGCAAGGTGATCTCCCGGGCCCGACGGAGCTCGACGAGGTGATCGGCACCACCTCCGGGCTGTACCTGATCGTGTTGCTGGCCACACTGCTGCTCGGCATGGCCGAGGTCCTGCGCGACAACTGTGGCCAGACGTTCATGCCCTCGATCGTGGATGGCGATCAACTGGAGAGGGCCAACGGACGCCTGTGGGCGGCCGAGGGGGTGGCCAACACCTTCATCGGGCCGCCCCTCGGATCGCTGCTGCTGCTCGCCGCGTTCGCGTTGCCGTTCATGTTCGATGCCGTGTCGTTTTTCGTTGCAGCTGCCTTGATGGCAAGCATTCCCGGCACGTTCCGGGCTGCGCGCCCAAACGGTGACGAGGTGCGCCCGCATTGGCGCAGCGAACTCGCCGAAGGGGTGCGTTGGTTGTGGGGCCACGAACTGCTGCGGCCAATGGCGATCATCCTCGGGCTGATGAACCTGGCCGGAATGGTCAGTGGGGCGACGTTGGTGCTGTTCGCGCAGGAGGTGCTCGATGTGGGGCCGCTGCTGTTCACCGTGATCGGCTTCGGCGGGGCGCTCGGCGGGATCATCGGGGGGACCGCGGCGTCGTACCTGTCGAAACGCCTCGGCAGCGGGACGTGCCTGGCGATCACTCTCGGCGGCAGTGCCGTGATCTCGTTCCTGATCGGCCTGGTCGCCGTTTGGCCAGTAGTGCTGGTGCTGTTCGGGTTTACGGCGCTGATCGGCACACTGTGGAACGTGATCACGGTCAGCTTGCGCCAGACGATCATCCCGCCCGGCCTGCTGGGGCGGGTCAACAGCGTGTACCGGTTCTTCGCGTGGGGGATGATGCCGATCGGGGCCGCGCTCGGCGGTGTGCTGGTCGCCGTGGTCGACACGGTGGCGAGCCGCGACGCGGCATTGCGGTCGGTGTGGTTCGCCGAGGGCTGGATCTACGTCGTGTTATTCATCGTCGGGCGCGCCAAGTTGACCACCGCGAGGATCGAGGCGGCACGACTCGCCGGGACCGGACTGGCAGGGGCATGACGACCGACAGGGAATCTTGGGCGGCACCGGTGGTGCTCGCCGACGGCGACTCCGCCTACGTGCGCGCGATTCGCCCCGACGACGCCGCCGACCTGCTGGCCTTCCACGAACGCCAACCACGCGAGAACCTGTATCGCCGTTTCTTTTCCCCCAAACCAACACTGACTAGGACCGAACTGCGCCACTTCACCGAGGTTGATTTCGTGAACCGCGTCGCGCTCGTGCTGGAGGTGCGCGGTGTGTTCGCCGCGTGGGCCAGCTACGAACGCTGGCCGGGTCGGCCCGATGCCGACGTTGCGTTCATGGTCGACGATGTGCACCAGGGCAAGGGCATCGCCACGCTGTTACTCGAGCACCTCGCGGTGATCGCCCACACCAACGGCGTCGAGCGATTCACCGCCGACGTACTGGCCGACAACCGGCCGATGCTCGGCGTGTTCGCCCGCGCCGGTTGGCCGGTCCGCCGACACTTCGAAAGCGGCGTGATCGATCTCGAGTTCACCCTCGATAACACCGAAGCCTTCGTCGATTCAGTGGAAGCCCGCGAGCAGCGAGCCGACAGCCGTTCTGTCGCCAGGCTGCTGTTCCCCCGATCGATCGCCGTGGTCGGCGCTTCGGATCAGGTTGGCTCGGTCGGGCGCGAACTGTGGCGCAACGTCACGAGCGGCACCGACGTGCCCGTGTTCGCGGTCAACCCAAACCATCCGACCGTCGGCGGGGTCCCCACGTACGCCTCCGTCCGTGACATCGTCGACGACGTCTGGCTGGCAGTCATCGCCTGCCCGGTCGAAGGATTGCTGCGCGTGCTCGATGATTGCATCGAGCGGCGGGTGCGCGGTGCGGTGATCATCACCGCGGTCGATGGCACCGCCATCGACATGACCGAGATCGTCGACCGCGCCCGCCGGCACGGAATGCGCATCATCGGACCGGCGAGCATGGGTGTCGCCGCCGGACGCTGGCACATCCACCCGTCACGCCCCACCCCGGTCCCGCATCCGGCCAACCGGACGGGCGACGGGACGGGCGACGGGGCGGGCGACGGAACCACCGGTGCTGCACCGGGGATGTCGGCGGGTGTGCAGGCAGCCCTGGTGCCGATCGACCTCCCCCCGGGACGGGTCGCGATCTCGTTGCAGTCCGGGTCGCTCGGCGCGTCGCTGCTGCTACTCGCTCAGAGCCTCGGGATGGGCCTGTCGTGGTTCGTTTCGCTCGGCGACAAGGCCGACGTGTCGGCCAACGACCTGCTGCAGTTCTGGGAAGACGACGAGACCACCGCCGTCATCGCGATGTACACCGAGACATTCGGTAACCCGGCCAAGTTCGCCCGAATCGCCCGGCGAGTGGGCCGGCGCCGGCCGATCGTGGCGATCCGCACCGGCGACGCCGGCCTCGGGGCCGCCACCGCGGCGCTCTACGAGCAGGCCGGGCTCGTGGAGGTTCCAACAGTCCGGGCGATGCTCGACACCGCCCGAGTGATGACCGGTCAGCCCGTGCCGACTGGCCCGCGAGTTGCGGTGATCAGCAACTCGCGCAGCCCCGGAGTGCTCGCCAGAACCGCACTGCGCGATGCGGGGCTGACGGTGGTTGACGCTCCGGTGGCGCTCGACTGGCAAGCCTCTGTCGCCGATTTCGGACCCGCCCTTGCGGCGGCGTTGGCCGACGAGCAGATCGATGCGGTGATGGTTATTCACGCCCCTCCCGTCGTTGCCGCCGAGGCACCGATCGACGAAATCGAAACCGCCTGCGCGAGTGCCACCAAGCCGGTTGTTGCGGTGATGCTCGGCCGCGGCGACGGCGCGTTGCAGCCGGGTTCCGCGGTACCGACATTTGCGTTCCCCGAACCCGCGGCAGCGGTGCTCGGGCGGATGTGGCGCTACCGCCGGTGGCTGTCGGCCGAGGCCGCTGACGAGGAGCGGCTGCCCGACGAAACCCTCACCGATCCCGACGCAGCGACCGCAGTGATCAGCGCAGTGCTCGACCGCAACGACAAGCAACCGACGCGTGAGGAGCTTCGCGCGATCCTTGCCGCATATGGCTTGGCGGCCCCCCTGTCGGCGAAACTGGAGCGCCCCACCGCGGAATCGGTGGTCGCCCTAGCCACCACGATCGGGTACCCGGTGGCGATGAAAAGCACCCGCCGCCACGCCGGGCGCTCTGCTGCGGCCGGTGTAGCCCTCGACCTGCACGACGACAGCTCGGTGGTCGAGGCATTGGCAGCGATGCAAGCGGGGCTCGGCGCGGACGCCAACGTGGTGGTGATCCAGGCGATGGTCACCCCCGGGGTCGATGTGCGTTTGCGGGCAAGTACCGATGACCGGATCGGCCCGGTCCTCACGTTCGGCATCGGCGGGATCGCGGCCGACGCGATCGGCGACGAGACCAGCAGGCTCGTGCCCATCTCGCCGTCGGCAGCCGTGGCCCTCGTCCGCGGCTCGCGGGCGGGGCTTGCGCTGCGCTCGGCGGGCATTGACGACGCGCCACTCGTGGCCGCGATCATTCGCATCGGGCGGTTGCTGTCGGACCATCCCGAGATCGAATCGCTCGATGTCAACCCAGCGATCGTCAGCGCCAACGGCTGCTACCTCACCGACGTCGCCATCGTGCTCGCCCGCCGCAACCAACCCGACCAGGCCCTTCGCCGCCTCGTATGAAGTCCGGCTTCTGCCCACGGCGGTCCTGACGAAACCGGCTCGTAGGATTGCGGTGATG
The DNA here is from genome assembly GCA_031419375.1 of Acidimicrobiaceae bacterium. Taxonomy (GTDB): domain Bacteria; phylum Actinomycetota; class Acidimicrobiia; order Acidimicrobiales; family Ilumatobacteraceae; genus VFMC01. The sequence continues at coordinate 5,860 of JANOKQ010000747.1, read as the reverse complement.
ACGTCGACGCAATCGCTGGGCCAAACCGCCCGGCCGAGTGACGACGACGACGTGGTCCGACGCACACAGGTGCTCGACCTCGTTCGGGCGATGCCGGCGGGGGTGCTCGTGCCGCTCGAAACGTCGGTGCTGCTCACCATCGCGATCACCCAGTTCGACGCGGCGGGATGGGTAAAGGGCCTCATTGCCGCAGCATCGGGCGTTGGGCTGTTGCTCTCGCCATTCATCACCGAAGCAGCGCGCCGAACCAGAATCCCGGCGATGCGCTTGGCGGCGATGATCTCGCTGATCGGCGCGGTCGGATTCGCGCTAGCGGCGATCGGCCCGATCGGCCTGCTGGTGATCGGCGCGATCATCGGCATCGCCGCGATCACCGCGTCGATCCCGCTGTCGACGGCCACCTACGACAGCAACTTTGCAGCTGCGGACCGGGGCAAGCGAGTCGGTCGGGGGATGACGGTCCGGGTCGCCGCCGGCGCCCTGACCGGGCTGGCGATGGGCGCTTACCTGAAGGCCAACCCGAACCAGTGGTGGCACCTGGCACTGGTGGGCACGGTCGCGATGTCCGCAGTGGCCTGGGCGCAACACCGGTTCCCGTCGCAGCCGATCCCACCCGTCGACGGACGGCACCCGTCGTCGCTCCCCCACTTCCACCTGCTCGGAGAGGACCGCCAACTGCGGCTCACCCTGATCGCGTGGATGTTCATGGGTTTCGGCAACCTGATGCTGCTGCCACTGCGAGTAGAGTTCCTCGCCAGGCCGCGCTACGGGATCAACGCCGACGCAGCCGAGATCATCCTCCTCACCGTCACCGTCCCCTCGATCGTTCGGCTGGCGTGCATGCCGCTGTTCGGTCGCCTGTTCGACCGCATGTCGTTCTTCTCGGCACGGATCATGGTCAACCTGTGCTTCGCCGTCTACGTCACCGCGTTCTTCTCCGGCACCGGGCGCATCGGGTTGCTGTTCGGCGCCGTCGCGTTCGGTGTCGGCAGCGCCGGGGGCGATCTGATGTGGACGCTGTGGGTCACCAAGTTCGCCCCGCCGGGTCGGGTAGCCGACTACATGGGCCTGCACACGTTCTTCACCGGCATCCGTGCCGTCTCGGCACCGCTGCTCGGGTTCGTCGTGATCGAGCGCTTCGATCTCACCACCGTGGCGAGCATGGCAGCCGCGCTGATCGTCATCTCGTCGCTGATGCTGCTCCCCGAAGCCCGCAGCGCTCGTCGCGCCCGTCGCATCGCCTGATCTGACCCTTCAGCCACGATCTGGGCAGCATTCTTCTCGGAAACCGAAACAGATCCTGCCCAGATCATTTCAGGGGGCGAGCTTGCGGGCCCAGGCGAGGGCGTGGTCGAGCGAGCCGGTGAACGCGGTGCCGGTCCAGGCGATGTCGAACGCCGTCCCGTGGTCGACCGACGTGCGCACGATCGGCAATCCGAGGGTGATGTTGACCCCCGTTTCGAACGCGAGCAGCTTCATCGGGGTGTGCCCCTGATCGTGGTACATGCACACGATCGCGTCGTAGCGGTGGCGGTGCACCGCCTGATGGAACACAGTGTCGGCGGGATGCGGGCCGCTGGCATCAATGTCGGCAGCCTGTGCGCGGGCAATCGCCGGGACGATGTGGCGGGCGTCCTCGTCGCCGAACAACCCGTGTTCGCCGGCATGCGGATTCAGCCCGCAGACAGCGATGCGGGGCCGCTCGGTGAAGCGCACGAGCGTCCGGTGGGTGAGCTCGATCACGTCGAACACGCGAGCAACAGTGACCCGCTCGATCGCCTCGCGCAGCGACACGTGGGTACTCACATGGGTGACTGCCAGATCGCCGGCGGTGAGCATCATCGAGAACCGGTCCACGCCGCACAGCCCTGCGATCAGCTCGGTGTGCCCGACGAACCCGGGATCGCTCAGCTGCGTCGCTTCCTTGTTCATCGGCATCGTCACCACTCCGGCGACGTCGCCGCGAAGCGCGGCGCGGGTGGCCGCGACCACGTACTCGCGAGCTGCGGCCCCGGATGCCGCGTCGATCTGGCCCGGCCGGTGATCGCTGGCCGCGAGGCAGCCGAGGTCGACCACCGCGATACCTGGGTGGGCGTGGGCGACGGCAAACTGCTGGCCCAGGCCGCCGGACCCGTCAATGACATGCAGCGCAACATCGATCCCGAGCAGGTCTGCGCCGTGACGCAAGATGGCCAGATCGCCGAACACAACACACCCGGCCAACGCACGGTCAGCGGCGCGTCGGAGCACGATCTCCGGTCCCACGCCCGACGCGTCACCCATCGTGATCGCCAGCGGCGGGCTCTGGCCGGCATCTCCCACAACCGTGCGGCGCCGATCACCGGTGCCCTGTCTCATGCCAGGGATGCGTCGGTCGGGAGCGGGTGTCGCCACGCTCACGACCCAACCTCGCCGTGCGGTAGCAGCGCGCCCAGCAGCCGAACGAGAGACTGCGGGTCGCCGAACCCGCCGGGCTTGGTGACGATCTCGATGCGCCGTCCGCCTATAGATGCCGAGCCGGCAGCAATGCCCGGCGCCAGCGAACCATGCACCCGCACGGCTGCGTCGCCGATGAACGCCGCAGCGGTCTCACCGCCGACCACCATCACCGTGGCAAACCACCCGTGGCCGACGACAGTGCGCGCAGCCTCGCCTATCGCCGCGGCAACGCCCATGTCCGCAGCAACGCGTGCCGCAGTGCACGCCGACTCTCCGCTCGGATCGCTGGCGATCACCGCCACCGGGAAACCGGCCAGGCCGCGCAGCCCGGCGGCATCGCCCGGACCGACGACGGGCACGCCACAGCGGCGGAGTGCGGCGAGCTGTGCACGGCTTGCGGGATGCAGGCTGCCGACGATCACCAACACGGGGGCGCGGACGCTGGCCGAACTGCTCGAAAGGGCGCACGACGACAGCGCTCCGGCAGGCTCCGCCCCGCCCTGCAAGCGGCCGGCGGCGATGCCGATGACCACCGCAGGACCGCACACCACGACGCCGGCAGCACGACCGGCCGATTCCGGTGACGGCGTGCACCACGCGTCGACTACGGCCTCGATGTCGGCAACCGTCGCCGCGTCGACCACGGCGATGGGTTGATTCGCAGGGCGTGCAGCAAGCCACCGGATCACATCGTGCGCGCCGGCAAGTTCCACCGATCCCGCCAGTCGAGATGCCGGCCGGCTCGTCGTCACATCCGAACGGCCATCGCCGGCGTAGGTGCTCTCGCTCACCGGCACGCCGTCGACGAACACGGTGCCATCCCGGCACACACGACCCGCCAGCGGGTGCGCCGGAATCACCAACACGCGTCGACCGGCGCCGGCAATCGCGCCGATCTCGGCGTCCCAGTTGCCGCGCAACGTCGAGTCGATCTTGTGCGCGACCACGTGGTGCGAGTCGATCACACGTCGCATCCGGTCTGCGGCCGAGGCGGGATCGAGGTGGCGGGAGTCGATATCGACCACCGTGCAGCACCCGAGCGCAGCGTCCGCTGCGTCCGCTCCCAAGCCCGGCAGCACCGTTGCCAACAGGCCCCGGTCGGCGCACTCCGCGGCAGCTTCGAGTGCTCCGCTGCGATCATCGGCGGTGATCACCAGCGCACGTTGCCCCGCTGCTGTCACGACCGCTGAAGCCCCGGTGTCGGCTTCGAACGTCACGCCCACCGAATCCCAACTCGCTCCGAATGCATCCATCGCCGGGAACCTACACTGCCGCCATGGCCCGTCCAGCCCTACGAATCGGCATCAGGTTGCCGCAATCCGAACCAGGGCTCGACTGGTCGAACTACGCCGCCATGGCCCAGGCCGCCGAGGAGTCGGGGTTCGATTCGGTGTGGCTGGGGGCCGACCGCGCGCGCCACAAGAATGACCAACTCGTCACGCCAGCGGCACAGCCTTCCGATCACGGCGACGAGGCCGATCACAACACGCCGTTCCCCGACGCGCGCTCGTGGGACACGTGGACGCTGCTGACAACCATCGCCAACGTCACGCAACGGGTGGCCATCGGCCCGTTGGTGGTGAGTGCCGCATTCCACCCGCCAGCCTTCACCGCCAAGATGGCGGTCGCCGTCCACGCCGCGAGCAGCGGGCGCCTCGTGCTTGGTCTCGGCGCCGATTGGGACCGGCCAGAGTTCCAGAACTTGAACATGCTGTACGACCAGCGCGTCTCCCGCTTCGAGTCGTCCTATTCGATCATCCGGGCGCTTGTCCACGACGTGGCAGCACTCCCCGCCCCGGTTGCCAGGGTCCCGGTGATGATCGCAACGAACGCCCGCCGCGCATTGGAGATCACGTTGCCTACGGCCGAGATCTGGAACACCGGATATGCGGAATGCGACAACTCGCCGGAGGGTTTCGCCAGGTTGAACGAGCGAGTCACTGCGATCGCCGAACAGCTCGGCCGGCCACCGGAGAAGATCCGCCGCAGCGTCTGCATGCGGATCTCGCTACGCGGCGAGACCCCCGATCGGTCGGGCGACTTTGTACCCGCCGCCGTCACCGGAACCCCCCGCCAGATCGCCGCCCGCGTGGACGAGTTCGCCCAGGCCGGCGCCGACGAGGTGATCCTCGACATCGAGGAAATCGACGAACGAGCGATCCGCTCACTCGCCGAGATCACCGTCGGCTGAACCGGCCTACGAAACCAAGTGCGACCAACGGGTGCGCCACTGCGCATACGCTCTGAACTGGCAAGATGCTCTCGTCAAGGACAGATCAAGCGGTTTCGCCACCCGCACCTTGACAACCACTGTCCGTGAAACACTTTCACTCTAGGTGGGAAGTGTGCTAGGGTGCTTCCCAACTACAAGCGAAGGGAATCATCCGTGGACATCACCCACCTCCAGCAGGGCACGATTGTTCAGGGGCGTCGAGTCGACTCGACCGTCCGCCGAGAGCAAGTCCGCCAGAAGCGTTTGCGGCGGCTGTTGGTCATCCTCGCCGTGCCGTTTGCATGGTTCTGGGTTCGCCAGTTGCAGGGCAACCCGATCGGCTTCGGCTTCCCCGATCTGATCGGCGACGACCCCACGATGGCCATCTCGATCGGTCTGCTGCTGGCGCTGATGTGCCTCATCTTGATCCCGTTCCTCGGAGCGGGGCAGTCGCCGCACACACTGCTTCGCCCGAGCGACTCCAAGGTCCGTCTCGCCGACGTGGTCGGTGCCGACGCAACCCGGCGTGAGGCGATCGACACGCTCAACTTGTTCCTCGCCCACAAGACCTTCGCCGCCGAGATGGGCGGCAGCCCGCGGCGGGGCGTGCTGTTCGAAGGCCCCCCCGGCACCGGCAAGACCTACCTTGCCAAGGCGATCGCCGCTGAGGCCGGCGTGCCGTTCCTGTTCGTGTCGGCCAGCGCATTCCAGTCGATGTACTACGGCCAGACCAACCGCAAGATCCGCACCTTCTTCAAAGCGCTGCGCAAGGCTGCTCGCGCCGAGGGTGGAGCCATCGGCTACATCGAGGAGTTCGACGCGATCGGCGGTGCCCGCAGTGGGATGAACTCCGGCTCGATGCGCGAGGGCATCGTGGGCGTGGTGAACGAACTACTCGTCCAGATGCAGAGCTTCGACATGCCGACCGCCAAGGACAAGATCAAGAGCATGTTCGTCGACGGCATCAACGTGTTCCTGCCGACCGAGCGGGCGCTCCCCCGACCCAAGCCGACCCCGGCGAACATCTTGATCGTCGCCGCCACCAACCGCGCCGCCGATCTCGACCCGGCGCTGCTCCGCCCCGGTCGCTTCGACCGGGTGATCCACTTCGATCTGCCGCCTCGCGCCGACCGCGTCGAGATCGCCAAGTACTACCTCGACAAGAAGGCCCACACCGACGACGTGAGCGAGTTCGCGGTGGCCGACATG
>JANOKQ010000746.1:0-3362 GCA_031419375.1 Acidimicrobiaceae bacterium | reverse complement strand
TGCGCCATGGAGGGCCTCGATGAACGCCTCGGCCTTGAAACGAGGAGGGCGCACCTGCAACGCCTTCAGCCGACGAACGAGTTCGGATGGCCGTACCCGCCGCTCTTTCACCTTGTCGATCAACACCGTCGAATCACCCGCCAAGACCTGCACGATCACGGGGTAGCTGAGGATTCGACCGTCGGATTCCATAGCACTCAGATCCTCCGATTCGCCCAACGCGAGCACCTCCTCGACGAAGCCGCCGTCAGCGAAGTAGGCGTTTTCGTCGAAGGTCCACAGATCGCGGAGGTCGCGCACGGCGTCGGCCGCTTGATCGGCGAGCTTGGTCGAGGCATCGAGACCGTTGCGTAGATCGCGGAGCTGGCCGTGAACGGCTGCTGCCTGCAACTTCTTGGCTTCGCGCAAGGCACCGGCGAGCGACTTGACGGCGGCACCCGCTTCCCGCTCGAACGTGTTGAGGGCGGCTTCGAGGCCTTGGGACTTCACATTGTGCTCCGTGCGGTAGGGGTAGTCGGGATCATGTCAGCCTGCCGGGTCGGCGGACTCGATGGTGACCTCGGCAGCAAGATCGCGGGGGTCGATGACGAACCATAGAACGTCGCCGATCGCTGCACCTGATGCAAGCGCAACCGGACGGGCCGTGCCGCGCATCACCCGCGCTCCATCGTAGGTCACGGTCATCGGGCCGAAGCGCGTCACCAAGGTGACCGGGTCGTTGGCGGGCAGCCCGAGCAGGCAGGCGAGGTCGCCGGCGAGCGCAGCTTGGTCGCCGGCCATGACCTCAGGCGTCACCGGGACGGCGACGCGGACAAGATGCGCAGAGGGCTCCCCACCCCAATCGGCGAGCTCCCACCGACCGGGACCCGTCTCGATGAACCTCGGGTTCTTGCGTAGCTCGTTGACCAGCGCCAAATCGGGGACCTCAATCGGCAACCACGAGCACAGCTCGCCCTGCGTCATCGACCGTCCGGTCGCCTCGAGCGCTCGCTCGGCGATATCGCGCACGCGGCCGCGCAGGTCGACGACGACACCGTGTTCGATCCGGACCCGCTGCCTGGCGAGCCACCCGGCCGCATGTTCCTCGGTCACGCCGATGCCGATCAGATCCTTGATGAGCACCTCGTACGGGTGGACGCCGCCGCCCATCGAAACAACGGCCTCGGTTTCGCGGACGAGTTTGCTGGCATCGGGCGACCACCAGCCAGCATGGCGCGGCACCGACCGGTACGGCCCCGCCAGCCAGAGAGCGAGCAGTCCGACCGGATCGGAGGTGTCCGGTAGACCCAACGATTCGAGGGCTACATCCAGTCCGCGGCGATCGGCGGCCTGCCCGAGCACCGCAGCAAGCGCAGCGATGCGCTGCTCGGCGGCAGCGTGCCGTCGAAATGCGGTCATGATCTGCTGACGGGCGGCCAGCCTGAGCTGCCGTGCCCGCTCAGCACCAACGCCGATGAACTCGTGCGTCGCCGGACGGTCGCCTCTTGCGCGGTCGAGGTCGAGGTCGAGGTCGAGGTCGAGGTCGACGCGCAGCTCGTCGAGCTCGAACACAAATCGGCTGCGGAGGTCGTTCAGATCAGCGAGGAAGGAACCGAGCAGCGCGCCGGCCGGGTCGAGGTGAATGTCGCTCGCCGTGTCCCCCTGGGCCGAACTTGCACTGCCGCCGCCGCCGCTGCGTTCGGTTGGGTCGGTGACGTCGCTCGACCACAGCGTGGGCTGTCGGTCCCGCTCGGCGGGCGTGCCGGCGCGCAGCGCGGCTGAGGTGGCGACGACCACGAGACGGACGGTCATCAGCTGTCCGGCACCATGCCAGCTGCGGATCTCGCCGATGGCGCAGCCAGCCAGTTCAGCCCAGGTTCGATGGCCGTTCGCGCGCGCCAGCGCCACCAGACGCGTCGTGGCTCCCGGCGCAGTCTCGATGCCGCCGCCCAGCGCAACGATTCCCGGGACCAGCGCGCCGAGCGTCGCTGACGCGAGCCCGGTGTCGACCACTTGGATCAGCGCGTCGCCCAGTCGGTGGAGGAACAAGTCGCGTGCCGATCCGGGAGGTGGAACGGGCAGCGCCTCGAAATCCGGTGAGGTCACTGGCCAGCATCTGCGTGGATCATGCACGACCGCGGCGATCTGGAAGCGGTCGACGGGTCGCAGCGCACCGAACCCCGCGAAGATCTCGCCGATCAGCATTCTCGGAGAAGGTAGTCGATGACGCTGCGGGCTTGCGGGAGGCCGCACCATCCCCTGTCCGCTCGTTGGCACGTCAGAGGCCGACGGTGTTGGCGATCACCTCGTCGCCGAATCGGTGCAGTTCGTCACGCATGTCGGCGATCGTGCGTGAGCGGACGGCGACGCCGATGCGGTGCACCCCGATGCTTGCGTACCAACGCGCCTCGTCGACGGTACGAGCACCGCCGGAGGTGATCTCCAGCGCATCGGGATCGCGACCGTACCCCACGGTTCGGGCGCGGACATCGTCGATGAGCCGCGGGAGCGCCACCCTGATGTCCTCACCCGGGAAGACGAACGGGAAGTAGCCATCGCCTGTACGAGCGGCTCGATCAATCGCCGCAGTGCTGGCACCACCGATGTGCAGCGGGATCGACCGGTTGACCGGCCACGGTCGGCATTCGACGCGGTCGAAGCGCACATGCTTGCCGTCGAAGCTGGCGACATCGTCGCGCCAGAGGGCACGCATGGCGTCGATGTACTCGTCCATCCGCTGACCGCGGTTGGTGAACTCCATGCCGACAGCGGCGTACTCCTCGGGTAGCTCGCCGACTCCGATCCCGAGCAGCAACCGCCCGCCCGAGAGGTGATCGAGCGTGGCCGCCGTCTTGGCGAGCACGGTTGGCTGATGTTCTGGGAGCACGATCACGTTCGTGCCGAGCCGGATTGTGGAGGTCACGGCCGCTGCGTATGTGAGCCACGTCAACGGATCGGGGATGCCGCCGCGACGGGCGAGGCGGTCCATCTTCCCGTCGGGCATTCCACGGTACGGCGTCGCCTCGGGAGCCCTCGACATGACCACGTGTTCGGGTGCCCACAACGACTCGAACCCGCACTCCTCAGCCATCTGGGCGAGAGCGACCGCCCCATCGGCATTGGGAAATCCCGTGCTGGCAAAGACGATGCCCACTTCATGGTGCCTCCTCGGCAGACGTGGCGATTGTTGCACGTGCGATAGGTTCCGACCGTCACACATCGAGAAGGGGGCAGTGCAGCGATGAGACTCGACGGCAAGGTCGCCCTTGTCACGGGCGGTGGCCAGGGCATCGGCCGCGGCGTTGCGCTGGCGATGGCGCGGGAGGGCGCAAGCATTGCCGTCGTCGGCCGCACGATAGCGACGTGTGCCGCCGTCGCCGACG
>JANOKQ010000745.1:0-4860 GCA_031419375.1 Acidimicrobiaceae bacterium | reverse complement strand
GTCGCTCCGGCAGCCTCCACTCTCCCGCCGACGACCGTGCCGATCGACGCCGTCGGCGCGGTGCTGCAGTTCGACACCGAGTACGTCATCGAAGAGGGCGACTACGCCTCGACCATTGCCAACGACTGGGGTGTCACACTTGATCAACTGATGACGCTGAACGGGTGGACGCTCGACAAGACCCAGAACGTCCCCGAGTGGCCCGGTGTCGGGGCAACGATCCTCATTCCCGCCGGCGGCAAGGTTCCGGGTGCTGCTGCCCCGACGGCTGCCGCCGACCCTGGTGCCGCAGACGCTGGGACCACCGAGTCGACCGATGCCCCCACCCCGGAGACCACTGAACCTGCCCCCGAGACGACGGACGCCGCGTCGGCGTGCAACGGCGAGTACACGATCGTCGAGGGCGACATCCCCGGCAAGGTCGCCGCGAACTTCGACATCACCGTCGCTGAAATGGACGCCGCCAACACCAAGACCAAGAGTTACAAGGGTTTCGTGCTCGGGATCACCATCGTGATCCCCAAAGCCTGCTAACCCTCCAGCCGACGACAAACGACCGCCTACAAACGAACTTTGTCGGTCTCGACAGGTTCAGCGTGTCGAGACCGACAAAGTTCAGGTCGGCCCGCCCGGGTCAGACGAAACGCACCGTGAAACCTTCGATGTCGTGGTGTTCGCCGGCACGGGAGCGGTCGGAGGCGACCACCTCGAGCACGTCGATCCCCTCACCGTTTCCTGGGTCCGGGCCGGCGCCCAGCGCGTCGAAGGCGACAGCGTGGGCGAGCCCGAGTTGGGCCCAGCGGGCATGCCGGGCGACCGGGTCGGCGGCACTGATGCGCACCCCGGCGATCGCCGTGACCGCGGAGGTGTGCGAATGCGCGACCCAGGTCGGACCACCCCACCGCCAGGCACCTTGGGGGACTGGCTGGTCGATGCTGACGATCGCGCCGCCGACGTCGGCGGGGTGCAGATGCCGTGTGGCGATGTCACTCAGATCGGCATGCCACACCACGCGCACACCGTGGTCGGCGAGCACGGTGTCGCGCTCAGCGATGTCATCGACTTCGTAGATGGCCATGTAGCCGGTTACGTCGGCCCGGCGCTTGTCGAGCAGCCGGCCGGCCGTGGTGCCGTCGCGCAGGGGTGAGACCACTTCGAGGAACTGATCTCCGATCACCATCAGCGTGTTGTGCAAGCCGAACTCGGCTACCCCGGGGTCGCGGTAACACACTTCGGTGCCGAGCAGTTCACACAATGCGTTCGTCGTGGAGTCGAGATCGCGGGCAACGAGCGCCACTTGGCGGAGGCGGATCATGCCGATGATCCTGCCACGTGCCGCGATGCCGGGGGTAGCGTCGGCGCATGTTGTCGATCGTCGAAGCACGGGTGCTCGGATGCTTGCTGGAAAAGCAGCGGACGGTGCCCGATCAGTATCCGCTCACGCTCAACGTGCTCGCCTCGGCCTGCAATCAAAGCCAGTCGCGTGAGCCGGTCATGCATCTCAGCGATCACGAGATCGAGGCTGCGATCACGACGATGAAGGCCACCGGCCTGGCCCGGTTGGTGCACCCCTCGCACGGCCGCAGCGCGACGCGCTACCGCCAGGTGGCCGACGAGCGCTGGTCGCTCGAACCCGACGCGGCGGCGGTGATCGCCGTGCTGTTGCTGCGTGGCCCGCAAACCGTTGCCGAGCTGCGTTCTCGGACGGAGCGGCTCCACCCGTTCGATTCCCTCGATGACGTACAGCGCGTGCTGGAGCAGTTGGCGGAAAGCGAGACGGTGCGCATTCTGGAACGCCAGCCCGGTCAGAAGGAGTTGCGTTGGCAGCAGTTGGTCGCCGAGGAAGCCGAGCAGTTGGCGGCGCCCAGGTCGTTCGCCGCGTCATCATCGCCAGCCGTCGCTGCCGGTGCTGTGGAGGCCCTGACCGACAAGGACGAAGCGCTCGAAGCCCGCAACAGCGATCTCGAAGCAGCGCTCGCCGACCTCCTCTGACGTCGGAAGTGGTGGACGCACCGCCCCCTCCCCCCGACCCGCACCGCCCCCTCCCCCCGACCCGGGTCGCCTTCAGCCGAGGTCGGGCCAGCGGCGTTTCTGGCGGCGGCGCATGCCGGCGGCACCGAGCTTTCGTTGCTCGCTGAGGGTCCATTGGCGGCGCCAGCCGTTGTACTCGGGACCGGTCAGCTTCGGGCTGGTGCCCCGCGCCGAGCGTTGGCGGGCTGTCCAGTAATCGGTCAGTGCTTCGTCGCCGAGCGCGGTGACGGCGGCTTCGATGCGGGCGTTCATCCGCCTCGTCGATTCGCCTTCGATCGGCCACAGCGGTGTGCCGAACACCACCTTGGACTTGCCGGGTTTGGGGCGCTTCATGCCCTTGCCGAAGATCGCCCCGGTGCCGTCGATGAACACCGGTACCACGGGGGCACCGGTGCGCGCCGACAGGTACGCGGCCCCGCCCTTGAACTCCTGGCCCCACCCATCGGGCGAACGGCCGCCCTCCGGATAGATCACCAGGCTCCAGCCGTCGTCGATCAGCGAGCGGATCAGGTCACCCGATTTGCGGCCGGTCGACTCCCGGTCGATCGGCAGCGCGTTCAAGGCCAACGCCGCCGCCGCACCCTTGATCCGGGTGTCAAAGAAGTAGTCGGCGGCTGCGGCAACGGCGAGTTTCGAGCGCCACGGTTCTGGCACCGCGGTGACCATCAGCGGAGTATCGAGATGGCTGTGATGGTTGGGGGCGAAGATCAGCGCGGGCGGGTCGTCGAGGCGGCCGAGGTCGTGGAGCCGGTCGGCTCCGTGGACCTGCGGCTGGGTGAGCACCTTCACCGCCAGCCGCAACGGGCCGTTGGTGATCACGTTTCGGGCCGCCCTCGCTGGGCCACGCCTGGCCCACGCGGTGTCGTAGTCGGCGCCGAGCTTCGACGGATCAGGCGGAATCACTACCCCGCGAGGCTTGCTCGGGGACCGGTACGGGAAACCCAATGATCGTGTGGGTTTCAGGGCGAGCTGCAGCGGTGCGCCAACGGCGTCGATCAACTTCGCGGCCCGCCGCAACGAGGTGGCACCGGGGGAGCGCCGCTCGCTCATGTCACGTCGGCCAGCAGCAGCGCTGGGACACGCAGGTGGCTGATCGTGGGGGAGCGGCCGACCACGTCGGAGGCGATCTCGAACGCGTCGTTCAACGTGGACGCAGGCGTGAACCCGAGCCGGCGAACCGTCGGCGGATCGCCACCAACGATGATCACCTTGCCCGCGTGCTTCAACCCATGCGCGCCCCAGTACCACGCATAGAACGGGTGCACGCCGTGGTACGCGTTGCCGGTGCGGTAGAGGTGCTTGTACCACTCGTCTTCCGCGTACTTCTTCTCCCACTTCTTCGACATGGTGGCCGGGTCGGTGGTGTCCGACAGCACCTCTTCGAAGAAATCGATGTAGCTCGGGTGGTGCACCGGGTGAAACTCACGGTACGTGGGGTGGGTCATGATCACCACGCCGCCCTCACGCACGAGCGGCTTGTTGCGGTACATGTTGAACAGGTAGCCGAGACCCATGCACATCACCAGGATCGGGTTCATGATCCCGTCTGGGTTGTACGGGCACACGTACGGGATGCCGAGGGTGAGGATGTCGGTCTGACCCTCCACCTGCATCAACTGCTGGCGGTGCACGTGTTCGATGGTGAGCTTGTGCACCGCTTCGGTCTCGCCGGCCTGGATGCTGGTCATCCGATGCGGCGCTTCGATGCCGTGGAAGATCTTGCGCGCCAGGCGGGTCGGGGTGCGGTTGAGCGATGTGGTGGTGGCGAGGTACATGGCCCGGTCGCGTGCGGTCCATTCCCACTCGCGCTTGGCGAGGAAACCGAACGACGACGGGAACGTGTCGGTGTTCAGCGTGGTCTCGATCTGAAACAGCTTCGGCCCGTGATCGCGCAGCAGCTTGCCCATCCGCCACACGCTGCGGTGCAGATCGCTCTTGTGGCGATCCATCAAGCTCTTGGTGTTCTCCAGCGTTTCCGGGGTGTGGTGGAAGCTGAGGCAGCGGTACGAGGCGAGGCCGGTGGTGATGCTCTTCCAACCACCGTCCATGGCGACGGAGTTGATGTTCACGTACACCACCAGGTCGCTGTCCGCGGCGCGCTTGTTGATCTCCAGCACCTCACCCTCGGGCGTGGTCCCGATCACCGCGAGGTTGTCGAGGTCCTCGGCGTCGTGCTGGTACAGCATCCCGCGCGGATGGAACGCGTCGTAGATCCGGTCGCCGAGCGCGTGACGCAACTCGTACTCGTGCATCCGCCGGTGCAAACCGAGCGCGGCGATGATGTGCACGTCGTCCACACCCGCCTCGGCGGCCATGTCGAGCACCGCCTCCATCACCCGCTGGCGGGTGTCGGGCTTGCGCATCTTCGGCAGCGGCAAGCTGACGTCGTCGAACGCGATGGTGAGCGTCATACCCGGGAACAGCAATGCCGGCAGGGGATCCTGATCGTGTGGGTTGAGGAGCGCGTGGCGGATCGCGCCGTCGATGTCCTTGATCGCTTCCAGCGGTTCGGGTGGGTAGATCACGCGACTGCGGCCTGCGGGCAGCTTCTCCAGGCTGAAGTTCTCGCCGCGCCAGAACATGATCGACGGCGTCGAGCGATCCACTTCGAGGACGAATCCGGGACGGGGCATGGCTATTTCCCTCTCATGTCGAAGGCGATCTTCACCGCTCCGCGGCGCCCGGCGGTGGCCGCATGAGCGATGGCGTCGGTGTAGTCCTTCAGCGAATACGTGGCGGAGACGAGTCGGCCGAGGTCGTGTCGGCGGATGACGTCGATGGCGGTGGTGAAGTCGGCGTGCGTGTACGCGTAGCAACCGCGGATGGCGG
>JANOKQ010000744.1:0-4001 GCA_031419375.1 Acidimicrobiaceae bacterium | reverse complement strand
CGACGTGCGGGCCACCTTCTGCCGTGCAACGATCCCCATTTCGCCGAGCAACCTCAGCATGCCATCAGCGAGGGAAGCCGAAACGGTGCCGTACTCGAGTGCCACCGAAGGCTCCCCGTTGAGCAGCGACCACGATCCATCTCCTGCCCACAATCCGCGAAGAACCGCCTGTTTCGCATCGTTGGAAGCACTCCAAATCGCATCGGGTATCGACGTGATCGACACGATTGCCGACGTGTCGATCATTGGAGCGTGTTCACTGACCGTGCCAAGGACCCCGAAACCGGCGTTGGGGGAACCGAGGGAGAGTGGGAGCCAATCGTCGGTGGTCAGTTGGTCGGCGGTCTTGATCTGCACCATGCCGTCTGTCGATCGGGTCACCATCGGGTGATCGGCGGTGACCGTCAGGCGACGGCCCATTTTGGTCCGCACGCTCACCATCTGCCCCGAGTAGGGCCGCGATGTGATCGCGAGCGCTGGCTGGAACTCGGGAACGATCTGGCCCTCGCACCAGCTGAGGACCTCCAGACGATCGAGTGATTCGTCGGCGAGCTGATCGAAGCGGATTAGCCGCGTGCCGTGGTCGTTGCGCACCAGCAACGTCTGGGCACCATCGAAGCAAGAACCGCCCCATCCCGGGCCGGGGCGGAGGAACTCGGTGCCGATTCGCTTGTCGTAGCCCATGCCGACGACGACGTCGTTGACGTCGGCGCCGACGCCTTCGCAGATCGCCGCGATTGCGTTGATGAAGCTGAGCTTGGTGGCGAGGAACGCGTTTGCTGCGTACTTGATCGTCTCGGCCGAGGCCGGGTCGGTGACGATCACCTGCGGGCGGATCGACTCGTACAGCGCGCCGACGGCGATGGCTGCGGCGCGGTCGTCGCAACCTACGACCACCCGGTCGGGCTTCAAGAAATCGTCGACGGCAGAACCCTCGCGGAGGAACTCGGGGTTGCTCACCACGCGCACGTCGGGACGGCGTAGGACCCGCTCGACCACCTTGGTGCTACCGACCGGCACGGTCGACTTGTTGACAACGATCGCCTCGTAGGGAAGCAGCTCGGCAATCTCTCTGGCTGCGGCCTGCACGTAGCTGAGGTCGGCCGAGCCATCGTCGCCCTGGGGGGTGGGTACGCACAAGAAAGCGATCTCGCAGTCCTCGACGGCGGCGGCGGCACCGACGACGAAGCGCAGGTTGCCGCGCTTGAGGCCGCGGTTGACCAGCTCGTCGAGGCGGTGCTCGACAATGGTGATCTCGCCTCGGCTGAGCCGCTCGATCTTGTCGGCGTCGATGTCGGCGCACACCACGTCGTGGCCGAGATGGGCGAAGCACGCGCCCGTGGTCAGACCGACGTAGCCGGTCCCGATGATGGCAAGTCGAGTCACGGCCACGAAATCTACCGGTTGCCGCCTCGGCGGACGCGGCTGCTCGGCTACGTTCGCACGGGTGCCCGATCAACCACGCCCGTCACGTGTTCGGCGAGTTGGCCCGGTGATGCGCTCCGTATCCGTCCCCGTCGTGGCGTTCGTGCTCGTCGGGTTGTGCTGGATGGTCACGTCGCCGCCCGGTGTGGGCGTCGACGAACCGTCGCACTACATCCGCATCGTCGGCATGGCGAACGGCCAGTTCTTCGGCCGCTCAGTCCCGGCCGACCGGCCGCTGTCGGGGCTCACTGGTGCGCAACTCGAACGGGTGAACGCCGAATCGGGCGCGTTCGATCTGCCGGGGAATCAGCGCGAACCGTTGCCGTGCAACGTGTTCGAGCCGACGATGCCGTTCGCCTGCGCGCAGTATCCGGTGTTGGCCGGTACGGCCGAGCACGTGTCGTTTCACGCCAAGTACCTGCCCGGGGCATACGTGCTGCCGGCGGTGCTGGCTCGCTTCGGTTCGTCGATGTGGCGCACGGTGTTGCTCGCCCGCCTCGGATTCCTCATCCAGAACACGGTGCTGTTCGCCGTGACGCTGCTGGCGCTGCGCCGCCGCCGGGCTGCCGGACGAAGCGTTGGTTTCGGCCGGTCGGCGTGGGCGCTGCTGGCGTTGTCAGTGACGCCGTTGGTCGCGTTCCAGGTCGGCACGATCGCCCCGAGCGCGACCGAGGTACTCGGCGTCGCCGCGTTCACCGCCGCGCTCGGTGCCGTTGCGGTGGCACCGCAGCCGTGGCGCTGGATCGCGCTGGGGTGCGGGGTGATGGCCTGCTGGGCGCGAGACCTCGGTGTGGTCGGCGTCGGGCTGGCGGCGGTGGCGTGGGCGGTGGCCGATCCAGGGATGCGGCGATGGTGGCGCGAGCGGACCCGTGCCGATGTGATCGCTGCGGCTGCCCTCGCCGTGGCAGCGCTCGGTGCCGTGGTCTGGCAGTTGACGATGAAGGTGGCGTTGCGTCCGCGTCCGGGACCGCTGGCGGAGCTGTGGCGCGACCTGGGTGTCGTGCCGTCTCTACTGCACCAATCGGTTGGGCTGCTGGGGTGGCTCAACTACCGCCTCGATCCGTTCGTCGATGCCGTGTGGTCGGCCGCTTGGGTGGCGTTGTTGTTCGTCGTGCTGTCGCGGCTCGACCGGCGCACGCGCTGGGTGTTTGCCGGGCTCGGGTTCGTGTACGTGGCCCTGAACCTGGTGCTGATCGACGGGCTGCGCGCCACCGGGTTCGGGGTGCAACCGCGTTTCACCCTGTCGGTGGTCGCCGTCGCCGTGGTGCTCCTCGCCGCCCGCGCATCACGCGGTACCGGTGCACCTGCCGGCGCGTGCGCTGTTGCAGCCGGCAACGGGGCTGAGATCGAGGCTGCGCGCGACCATTCTGGCGAGGCTGTTCGGCGCTCTCGGTGGTTCGCTTCGTCGGTCGCTGTTGTGGTGGCCGCGGGGCATGTGTCGGCGTTGGTGATCAGCGCCCACCGCCACGCGAACGGGCTTGGTACCGGGGCGATCAGCTTCGATCAGCCGGCGTGGGCCCCGCCCGGTGGCTGGAACGCGGCGATGGTGTTGTTCGCTCTCGCCGCAGCCCTGATCGTCGTGCCCATCGCCGCGCCCGCCGCAGCGGGTGCGATCAGGCAAACGCGTGCAGACGCCCGGTCGCGGTCGAGCGCAGGATCACCGCGCACAGACCCGTGACGGCGACGGCGTTGATGGCGAGCAACAGCATCGGCGCGACGTCGGGCCGCCACGGCAGGGATCCGCCGAGCCAGACCGGGTCGTTCGCCCCGCCGGTCCCCCCCGTACCGCCGACACCGACCGTGTAGCGGCGCAGCGCCTGCCAGAAGGCGACCACTTCGGCGACGATGAACACCCCGCATGCGCCGTACCGCAACGTGCCGGCGATCGCTCGCCGGTCATCGGTCCGGTCGAGCACCCGTTGCCACGCCAGCATGCCGATCACCCCGAACGCGGCATACATCGGCAGCGAGTACCGGCCCTGCCAGATGAGTCCTGCGGTCGGGGCGCTGATCACGTTGATCGCGACCGGCACGATCACCAGTGCCGCGACGACGACGACCGTGGCCGCGATCACGCGGCCATCCCGGCTGAGGGCCACGCCCGCCAGCACCACCACGGTCAACACGGCGAACAGCCAGTGGACGACGGCTGGCAGGGGAGTGTCGAGCCAGCCGAGGACGCCGATCATCTGCTCGGTGAGATCGGGCAGCGTCGAGAGCGTGTGGCGGGCGACACGGGAGCGGGCCCAGTCGGATGCGGTGCGCGAGTCGCTCGCGTTCACGTTCGCGTATGCGGACCAAGCGGCGAGGGCGGCGACCGCAGCGACTGTGCAGGCGATCGCCGGGACGAAGAACCGGCGGCCGAGTTGGCGGATGCCGGAAATGCCGATCAGCACGGCTGCGGTGACAGCGGCGGCAGCCACCCACACGACGGAGGCGAATCGTGACAGCAGCAGCGCGGCGACCAGCGAACCGGCGATCAGCCCGCCACGAACGGTTGCGGCGCGCTCGTGACCGAGGTGCAGGAACAGGCTCCAGGCGAGCATGAAGCCGGCGATCTCGAACGCGTTCGGGTT
>JANOKQ010000743.1:0-2434 GCA_031419375.1 Acidimicrobiaceae bacterium | reverse complement strand
CGCGGTGAGCGGGTGGCCGTGATGGGTGCGTCGGGTTCGGGGAAGTCGACGCTACTGCATTGCCTGGCAGGAATCTTCGCCCCCGACTCCGGCGAGGTGTGGTTCGACGGCCGACGGGTCGACACCCTGCCCGAGCGCCGCCGAAGCCAGCTGCGCCTGGAGTGCATGGGCGTGGTGTTCCAATTCGGCGACCTCGTCCCCGAGCTGTCGGTCGAGGAGAACGTGATGCTTCCCCTGCTGCTGTGCGGGACGAAACGGGCGACCGCGCGGCAACGGGCGCTCGATGTCTTGGACCTGCTGCGGATCGCCGATGTCGCGCAGCGGCAGCCGGGAACGATTTCGGGCGGCCAGGCACAACGCGCCGCTGTCGCTCGGGCAATCGTCCATCGGCCGGATGTGATCTTCGCCGACGAGCCCACCGGTTCGCTCGACACCGTGAACGCCGAGGCAGTGCTCGAAGCGCTTGTCGACGCAGCCGAGTCGCAGAATGCAGCACTAGTCGTCGTCACCCACGATCACCGAGTCGCATCTCATCTCGACCGACTCGTCGTCGTTCGTGACGGTCGAATCGTCGATCATGCGATGGCACCATCGTGAGCAGTGCCGTTTCATTGGGTATCCGTTTCGCGTTACGCGCCACCGGATCTGGTCGACGGCGCAGCGCGATGGTGACCGCAGCCGCCACCGTTGGCACGGCCGTCGCGCTGACGATCCTCGCCTTTGCCCGCGCCGACCGGAGCCTTCATCCTGAGCGGTACGCCGACGGCGGGATGAACGTCGTGATCGGCTCCGTGATGGCTGTGGTCGGCCTGCAGATCGGCGCGCTCACGGCGACCGTCGGACGGCTATCCGCTGGCGTGCGAACCCGGCGCCTGTCGAACCTGCGGATGCTCGGACTCACCGCCGGACGAACGCGGATCGTCGCCGCGGTGGAGGTCGGAATCGCCGCAGCGGTCGGCGCGGCCGCAGGGGTCGCAGTGTTCCTCGCGTGCCGCTCGGTGCTTGGCCGGCTGCACACAGGCGGCGTGCGGTGGACGAGCGAACTGCTTCATCCTGGGCCACTGGCGATGGGTGCTGTGCCGGTGGTCACCGTCGTGGTCACCATCGCCCTTGCCGCCTTACCCGACCGCTTCGATCCACGCACCTCTGCATCACGAGTTCGCGGCGGCCCGTCGTCAGCACCATCGAAATGGAGATTGCCTCCCCTTGTGGTCGGCATCGTCGCGTGCGTGGTGGCGCAGCGATCTCAAACGAGCCCGGCCGACGGGAGCACCCGGTGGCTGCTCCCAGGCGCGGTGCTCTCGCTCGGGATTGGGGTTGCGCTGGTCGTACCGGTCTTCGTGCACCTCGTTGCGGGCGGCCTCGCCCGCGTGGCCGGCGGACCCGTGCTGTTGATCGCTGCCCGGCGATTGCGCGCCCAGCCAGCCGGGATGAACCGGGCAATCGCCGGACTGCTGGTCGGACTGTTCGTCGTCACGGGTGCGCGATCGGTGGTGGCCGCCTTCGAGGACACACCGCAGTACCGGGGCGCGGCGATTGCGATCGAGCGGCACCAGATGTTGGTCACAAGCGTCGAGCCCGGCGAGGTGGTCCAGACGGTTCAGGCGGCCTCGCAGGTGGCGGGCGTTCGCACGGTGACAGCGCTACCGGTCCTGCAGATCGACGAGTGCGACGGCGAGTTTCAGGGGTGTCCCTCGGCGATCGTGGCCACCTGCGAACAGGTCCGCACAGTCATGCCCACTGCCACCGGCTGTGTGCCCGGCACGGTGCAGTGGTTTCACCAGACCTACACAGGCGTCCCTGTCCTCGCGCCGGATTCGAGATGGGAGGCCGGTAGCGACGGCGGTCCTACGATCCCGGCGCTGAACCCCACATCCCCGATCGGAATCAGCGACATCGAGCCACTGTTCCAGGGCAGAGCGATCCTCATCCCTCCGGACACCCCAGGCGTATCGGCACTCATCAGTCGTGCTCCCCATCAGATCCTCATCGTCGGCGACCCGGGCCGCGACCTACCGGAGCGGCTCGCTGCCGCAGGAGCTGTCGATGACACGTTCTTCCCGTGGCCGATGAGCGACTACGACTTCGTGGTCTCACTTCGCCTGCTTGCCAACACCGTCGCCGTTCTTGTACTCAGCTTGGGGCTGCTCGCGTTTGCCATCGCCGCGATCGACCGGGCAGCCAACCGGCGCAGCGACGTCGCCTCCCTACTGCTCATCGGCGCATCCCCAAGCTCGCTTCGCCGCACGCAGTTGGTGGAAGCAGGAGTACCTATTGTCGGCGGTTCGATCCTGGCGATCGGCCTCGGGTTCCTCGCCGGGACCACGTACCTGGCCTGGAGTGGCGCCACCAATCCGCCCACCGGTTCGGCTGTCGTGCTCGCCGTCTGCGCCTTGATCGGAGGCGTGGCCGTCGCCGGCCTCACCGTCATCGC
>JANOKQ010000742.1:0-4134 GCA_031419375.1 Acidimicrobiaceae bacterium | reverse complement strand
GCCTGTTCCTCGATAGCCAGGCTCCAGAAGTGCAGCAGCGGCGACGGCGAATCGAACAGCGACGCGTACGACTGACCGTCGGCGAGGAACCACCAGTTGGCCACGTTGGCCAGCACGGCCAGGACGTCGCCGCCGCCAAGGCCGATCGATCGGCCCCACGATGCGATGACCACCGCCGGCACGGTCACCACCAGTACGGTCAACCATGCCGCGGGCAGCAACCGCCGCGCTCGCCGCAGCCAGAACGGGCCCAACGCAATCGCACCGGTGCGGTCGCGTTCGAGCAGCAAGTTCCGGGTGATCAGGTACCCGGACAGCGTAAAGAACAACGACACGCCGAGGTACCCGCCCGGCACGAAGCCGATGTCGAGATGGAACGCGACGACGGCGCACACCGCCACGGCTCGAAGTGCATCGAGTCCAGGCAGATGTGCGCCGTCACGTTGTGCGCCGTCCGATTTCATCACAGCGAACCGCGGATCACAGCGAACCGCGGGTCACAGCGACACGGGTTCAGGCGGGTGACGCAGCTCAGCCCCCGCTGACGTCGGCGACCTTCTGTCGACCGGCACCGAGGAACGGCATCATCGAACGGAGCTGCGCCCCGACCTCTTCGATCTGATGGGTGCGTCCGGCTTCACGCAGCGCGTTGAAGGTGGCCCGTCCGCTCTCGCTCTCGGCGACCCATTCCTTGGCGAACTTGCCGCTCTGGATTTCCTTGAGGATCTTGCGCATCTCGGTCTTGGTGCGGGCGTTGACGATGCGCGGGCCACGCGATACGTCGCCGTACTCGGCGGTGTCGCTGATGCTGTAGCGCATCCCGGCGATGCCTTCTTCGTACATCAAGTCGACGATCAGCTTCACCTCGTGGAGGCACTCGAAATAGGCCATCTCCGGCTGGTAGCCGGCTTCGACGAGCGTCTCGAATCCGGCCTGCACGAGCGAGGTGAGCCCGCCGCACAGCACCACTTGCTCACCGAACAGGTCGGTCTCGGTCTCCTCGGCGAACGTGGTCTCGATCACGCCGGCGCGAGCCGCGCCGATCGCTTCGGCGTAGCTGAGCGCGATTGCGTGCGCGTCACCAGAGGCGTCCTGGTGCACCGCGATGAGCGCGGGCACGCCGCCGCCTTCGGTGTAGGTGCGGCGCACCAGATGGCCGGGGCCCTTGGGGGCGATCATGATCACGTCGACCGACTTCGGCGGGCGGATCCGCTTGAAGCGGATGTTGAACCCATGAGCGAACGCAAGCGCCTTGCCTTTGCGCATGTGCGGCTTGATGAACTCGTCGTAGGTGGCTTTCTGCTCCGTGTCGGGCATGGTCATCATGATCACGTTGCCCCACTTCGCTGCGGAACCGATGTCCATCACGGTCAGCCCGGCGGCCTCGGCCTTGGCGGCCGACTTCGAGCCCTCACGGAGTCCGACCACCACCGGAACCCCTGATTCCTTCAGGTTCAACGCATGCGCGTGCCCCTGGGACCCATAGCCGATGATCGCCACCTTGCGACCTCGGATGATCGACGGATCGGCGTCCGCCTCGTAGTACATCTTCGCGGCCATATCAGCCAGCCTTTCCATTGTTGCGGTTCGTCACGGCACGCAGGCGTGCATCGCGATCGAGCTTGGGCAGCGCGACACGTCCGGTGCGCTGGAGCTCCACGATGCCATATCCACCCAGGAGCTCTTCAAAATCGTCGAGCTTGTCGGGGTGCCCGTCCAGTGAAACGGTGAGCGCCTCGGCCCCGACGGCGACAATCTTGCCCTCGAAGATGTTGACCAGCTCCACCACCTGACCGCGGTGTTCGGCACCTTGGCTGCCAGCACCCTTGGGCCCGGTGCGCACGGTGGCCAAAAGCAGCTCGCGCTCCACCGCACGGCGGGGGTCGAGCTCGCTGATCTTGACCACTTCGATCAGCTTGAACAGCTGCTTGGTGATCTGCTCGAGCGATGTCGATTCGACATCGACCACGATCGTGATCCGGCTGAACCCATCGTCTTCGGCGGGAGCGACGGCGAGGGAATAGATGTTGAAGTTGCGGCGTGCGAACAGGCCCGCGACCCGGGCCAGAACACCGGGCCGGTTCTGCACGAGCACCGACAAGATGTGGTGGTTGATGACATCGTTGACAGGACTCATCGCAGCGAGCTCCTACGGTCGTTCTGGCTGGGGTGCAACAACACATCGTCGTTGCTGTAGCCGGCGGGCACCATCGGGAACACCTTCTCGCGGGCGTCAACACGGAAGTCGACCACCACCGGACGGTCGTCGACTGCGTTGGCCTTGTCGATCGCCGGCTGCACTTCCTCGGGGCTGTCGACACGGATGCCGACACAGCCCATCGCCTCGGCCCACTTGGCAAAATCGGGAAGCTCGGGCGACAGGTACACCTCGCTGTAACGCTCGTCGTAGAACATCTCCTGCCACTGGCGGACCATGCCGAGGTAGCTGTTGTTCAGAATGGCGACCTTCACCGGAATGCGCTCGACCGATGCGGTCACCAGCTCCTGCGCGGTCATCTGGAAGCATCCGTCACCGTCGACCGCCCACACGGTTCGGTCGGGGCGGCCGACCTTGGCACCGATTGCTGCCGGCACGCTGAAGCCCATGGTGCCGAGGCCGCCGGAGTTGACCCACGTGTAGGGCTCGTCGAAGCGCCAGTACTGGCTGCTCCACATCTGGTGCTGGCCGACGCCGCTGACCAAGATGGTGCCATCCGGCGCGTTGTCGCGCAGCTGCTCGAGGCAGTACTGCGGCTTCAGTGCGTCGCCCGGTTCGCTCGGTTCGTAGGTGAGCGGGAACTGCTCGCGCCAGCCGCTGATGCGGCTCTTCCAGGCGCTGATGTCGGCCTGCACCGCGCCGCCGACGATCATGTCCTTGATCGCCTTCACGATCTCTTCGATCACGTACTTCGCGTCGCCGACGATGGGCACATCGGGACGTCGAACCTTGCCCTGCTCGGCCGGGTCGATGTCGACGTGGATGATCTTTGCCTCGGGAGCGAAGGTGTCGACCTTTCCGGTGATCCGGTCGTCGAAGCGGGCGCCAAGGGTGATCAGCAGATCGGCCTTCTGCAGCGCGGTGATCGCGGTGGCATTGCCGTGCATGCCGGGCATGCCGAGGCACAGCGGGTGGCTGTCGGGGAACGAGCCGCGAGCCATCAGCGTGGTGACGACATGGATGTCGGTCAGCTCGGCCAGCTCGCGCAGCGCCTCGGCGGCACGGGCTTTGAGGATGCCGCCCCCGGCGTAGATGACAGGGCGCTCGGCGGCCAGGATGTAGCGCGCCGCCTCCTTGATCATTCGCGGGTGACCCTTGGTGTTCGGCCGGTAGCCGGGCAGGCTGTCGGCGACCTCGTCGTCGGTCGGCCAATGCCACTCCATCGAGTTCGTCAGCACGTCCTTGGGGACGTCGATCAGGGTCGGGCCGGGGCGGCCGGTGGTGGCGATATGGAACGCCTGGCGCACCGCCATCGGCACGTCCTGCGCGGTCATGATCAGCTCGTTGTGCTTGGTGACGCTGCGGGTGATGCCCACCGTGTCGCACTCCTGGAACGCATCGGTGCCGATCGCGTACGTCGGCACCTGGCCGGTGATGCACACCATCGGGATCGAATCCATGTACGCATCCATCAATGGGGTGACCATGTTGGTGGCCGCCGGGCCGCTGGTGACCATCGCCACGCCGGGGCGACCGGTGACATGCGCGTAGCCCTCGGCCATGTGCCCGGCGCCTTGCTCGTGGCGCACGAGGATGTGGCGGATCGAGCTATCCAGCAGCGGGTCGTAGGCGGGCAGGATGCAGCCGCCGGGGAGGCCGAACATCACTTCCACGCCCTCCATCTCGAGGGATTTGATGAGGGCTTGGGCCCCGGTGATCTTCATGATCAGCTCCTGTGTTCACGATGAGAATGGCGCAGTTGGCGACGTGGATGGTGGACCTGGCGGAAAAAGCAAATGGCCTCCCGCTGTGGGAGGCCTGGACGCACGCGTGTATGTGGCGTGCGTCTACACGATAAGTACTACAACGTCGACGAGAGTAGGGGTCCGCAGTTCGGCACGCACGTCGAGCAGTTAACCACGCCGGCATGACGTTCGCAACCCCCATCGGCCCGTCACAATCGACGGTGACGGCGG
>JANOKQ010000741.1:0-2602 GCA_031419375.1 Acidimicrobiaceae bacterium | reverse complement strand
TGGGCGGTGAGGAACCGCAGCGTTGCGAGGTCACGGATGAGTGGGGCGGGGATGGATGGGTTGTATTTGAAGTCGAAGTCTTCGAGGGTGGTGGGTTCTTCGAATCGTGCGGCGCGGACTCGGCGGGTGATGGCGGTGGCTTCGCGGCGGGTGATCTCGTCTTCGCAGAGTGCTTGGAGGAATTCGAGGTGGCCGAGGTCTCCGGCTCGGGCTGGGGTGAGGCGGGCGTCGAGGGTGTCGAGCATCCCGGATAGTTTGAGGGTGCGCAGCACGCCGTCGAGTTGGTGCGGGTGTGCCATCACGCCACCTGCCCTTCACTCGACTCATTCGTCTGTTCACAGATTGTCTGTGTGCTGGTTGTCTGTGTGCTGATTGTCTGTTCGCGTAGGTCTGGGTTGAAGAGTCGGTCGGGTCCGTGGAGGTGCGCCGGCGCGGATGGTGCGGCGACTGCGGGTTGGTCGGCGTGTTCGGTGCCGGCGGTCAAGATCCCGCGGATCGTGCGATACGAGGGGTCGCCGACGCTGAGCGCCCGAGCGCATGCGGCGTCGAGACGTGTAGCGGTGTGCTTGTCGGCTAAGCCGAGGATGCCCTGCACGGCCCGGAGGCGATGCAACGCGTTCACGGCGAGAAGCTCATCCACGACCGCGGTCACGTTCGGGCCGTGCTCCGCCGCACGACGGCGACACCATGTTGGGGTGCGTTGGAAGAACGCGATCTTCTCCGGCGGGTAGTCGGCCATGTCGGTCGCCCGGCCCCGCTCGACACGGACATGGGTCTTCACGAGCTCGGCAGCGACGAACACCTCCAAACGCCGGGCCGACAGCCGGGCATCGACGTTGGTGCCGATCCACCGCCACGGGACCGAGTACAAACACCCGGCCACCTGGATGTGGCAGTCGGGTGCGACCTTGGGCCGTGACCACGCGGCCAACTCGAAACGCTGGTGCGCCAACGGCCGCAACGCCGCACGCTCCACCGTCTCGAAGACCGTGCCTGGCGTGGCGCTGTCGAGACTCCGGTGCGATCGGCGCCCGGCGACACTGGTGCACCACTCGGCCGCCGCCGATTGCATCTCGGTCAGCGAGCCCCAGGTCCGGCCCCGCCAGAACGAGTCACGAACGTAGGGCATCGGTCGTTCCACGCGGGCTTTGTCTTTCGGTTTGAACGCCCGTGCCGGGTCGACGAGACACCCGTAGTGTTCGGCGAGTTCCGCGTACGCACGGTTGATCTTCGGGTCATACAAGTCGGGCCGGTCGACACCGGTGCGCAGATTGTCGGGCACCAGGCGGGCCGGGACGCCACCGAAGAACTCGAACGCCGCGACATGCGTCTCAGCCCACGACGCAGCGTTCAGGCTGAGCACCGGACGGACGAACATGTGGCGGCTGCACGCCAGCACCATCACGAACGCCCACACCCGCCGCAACCTGTCGGTTGCCGGGTCGAGCCACGACCCCAGAAACCCGTAGTCGATCTGCGCTTCAGCACCCGGCGGCACCGGTGGGCGCCACAACGTCACTGCGTCCGCCTTCGGACCGGTCGGGAACTCTAAGCGCACATACTGACGGAACGCGGTCACGCCAGCAGTCAGACCATGCTCATCCCGGCAACGCTGGAACGCGGTCGACACCGTCACCTCGCCGAGCATCGGCTCGATCACGCCACGGAGCCGATTGATGTCCGGATACGTCAACGAGCGGGCCTTCGCATCCACCAACTCCGGGAACCACTCCGCCACCAGGGCTGCCCACTCGGCCCGGCTGACCGGCGGACCACCCGGGACGATCCCCGCCGCCACCGCCTTCGACACGTACTTCGCGACCGTGCCCCTGTCAGCGCCGACACTCACCCCGATCTTGGACTTCGATCTGCACGCATACCAATGCTGTAACACCTCTACGACATCGATCACTTGAACACTTCTCCTTGCCATCAGGCCGGGCCTCCTCCTCGGAAGCCCGGCGTCTACCGGGACAAGGAACCAACCACGCGGACCCCCAGGCCGACGCTCGTCAGCACCCCGCAACTGCGGGATAACTCCGGCGCACCACCTGCGGGATAACTCCGGCGCCCACCCCCCTCACCTGCGGGATTCCGGCGGCGCTGACAACTGTCGCGCGGGAGGTGTTCTCCCGGTTCAAACGCTTCGTCGAACACGACGTCGACGTAGAGATGCCAGCGCTTCTCGAACGAATCCAAGCTGCGGCGGAGGTGTACCGCTCGTTCACGGAGGGTGCCTCGAACCTCACGGGCGACACCGATCGCGTTGGTATGTTCGCATATCGGACCGGGACGCTTGACAGTGACGTGTTCAAGTCGGTGGTGTTGGTGTTGCTCGATCCGGAGCAGCCTGCGTTGCCGGTGGGCGAACTTCACCGTGCACTCGAGACGATCGAGAGCTGGCTCGTGCGGCGGATGCTCGTCCGCGCCACGACGAACTCGTACGGCAAGCTCGCCGTCGTGTCGATCTGGTGAAGGCGCTGCGCAGTTCGGATCGGATGTCCGCCGGCGCGGTTGTCGCGGGCTTCTTCCGTCATCAGACCGCTGCGAGCGCGTACTGGCCCGATGATGACGAGATCCGCCGAGAGCTCGCTGGGCTGAC
>JANOKQ010000740.1:0-3459 GCA_031419375.1 Acidimicrobiaceae bacterium | reverse complement strand
GGCGTCGACGAGGTCGAGCAGGATCCACTTCTTGTTGTCGGCCAGGCCGAGCAGCTCGCGACCGCAGGCGGCCCACATGCCGGGGCCGGAGGTGACGTGCTGGGTGCCGGCGTGGACGTCACGCACCAGGCGCTGGATGGTGCCGCGGCGTAGCGCAGTCGTGCCGGCGGCGAGGTAGACGTGGTTGGCCACGTCCAGCAGCGTCGAGGTCATCTGCCCGAGAGCAAGGCGCACCAGCGTGGCCTGGCGCAGCGACAGCGGTTGGCCGAGCTCGATCGCGGTGGTGGCATCAGTCCATGCCTCGTACACCAGCGCCCGAGCGGCGCGGTACTTCGCCTCGATCTGGGCCACCCCGGTGACGAACGCGTCATTGTCGACCTGTGCACCGGGGCGGCCGACCTTGCTGCGCGACAGCTCGGCGAGCTCGTCGAGCAGTCGGCGGCCGACCCCGATCGCCCAACCGGAGTGGCAGATCTCGGCGAAGCCGATGATGCCGATGTTGTACAGCACACCGCCGCGCTTGGGCTGCTCGGTGAATGCGAAGTGGCTGTACTCCTCGGGCACGAACGCGCCATGGATGTGGTAGTCGATGCTGCCCGTGCCGCGCAATCCCATCACGTCCCAGCTGTCCCACAGCAGTTCGGCATCGGCCACGGGGACGACGAAGATGCGCGGTTCTCCGGTCTCTTCGATGATCGCCAGCGTGTGGATGTGGCTGCCGTGCTTGAGTCCGGAAGCGAAGCTCCACGACCCGGTGACCAGGTAGCCCCCGTCGGTGGCCACGGCTTTGCCGGGCCGGGTGCCCTGACCGGCGATGACCGGGTACGAGTCGTCGGTGAACATCTCGGCGACCGCGTTGTCGCCAAGATACGCGGCGCCGGTGCCGATCGACAGGCAGGCTGCCATCTGCACCCACCCGGCCGAGGCATCGCCGTAGGCGGTGATCGCGAGGACGTCGAGCGATTGCACCGGGCCGAGCTCGGAGCCGCCCAGTTCCTCGGGAACCCACATCTTGAACAGCCCGGCCTCATGGAACGCGTCGACGACGTCGGGGGCGAGCTGGCACTCCTCGTCGCTGTACTCGGCGAACTTGTCGATCAGCGGGAGCAGCGCTTTGGCCCGCTCGGCGAGCTTGGAGCTGGTCCGCAACAGTGAACCGTCGGTCATGATGGAACCCCTTTCGTCGGTGCATGGTGCACGAATTGATGTGAGATGAGAACGTCGCGCACGATGTGCAGTGTGCGTTGTGCGGTACTCTGTTCGACATGCGAACACGGCCAGATGCCAACGGTAACAGTGCTGCGACCAGCGCTGCGACCGGCAGCAACGACTTCGTGCAATCGCTCGAGCGCGGCTTGGCGGTGATCCAGGCGTTCTCGGCGACAACCCCGCGAATGACGCTCAGCGATGTCGCCCGCGCGACCGGACTCACCCGCGCGGCGTCGCGGCGGTTCCTGCTCACGCTGCAACAACTCGGTTTCGTCGACAGCGACGACCGCGAGTTCTTCCTCACCCCGCGGGTGCTCCGGCTGGGGTATTCGTACCTGTCGGCGACCCCGTTCTGGAACCTGGCCCAGACCTACATCGAAGATCTCGTGGACCAGGTGCACGAATCGTCGTCGATCAGTGTGCTCGACCGAGACGAGATCGTGTACGTCGCCCGTGTTCCGACCAAGCGGATCATGACTATCTCGCTGGGCGTCGGCAGCCGTCTGCCGCTCTATCCGACCTCGATGGGCCGGGTGCTGCTTGCCGGCCTGGCTGATGACGAGGTCGACGCCTACCTCGAGCGGGCTGTGCTCGAACGGCTCACCAGTCGCACCATTGTCGATCGTGGTGCGCTGCGTGCTGCTGTGATGGACGTGCGCGAACAGGGCTGGGCGATGCTTGACCAGGAGCTCGAAGACGGGGTGCGCAGTGTGGCCGCACCCTTGTGCGACGCCGACGGCAAGGTGCTCGGAGCGGTCAACATCTCGGCCCACGTCACCCGCACCACGCTCGACGCGCTGCGCAAGAACTTCCTGCCGGCGCTGATCGACACCGCGGCGCGGATCAACGACGATCTCAGCCGCCGCCGCTGAACCGGGTACGACCGCGCTCATGAATCAGCCGGTGTGGGGCGGGTGCCGGCGAATGCCCGCTCGAGCAGGCCGAGCACGTCGGCTTCGGTGAACGGGCGCGGATTGACTGTTATCTCCTCGGCGGCGCGCCGGGCCGCGTCGGGAAGATCGGCGGCGGTGAGGCCCAACTCCGCGAGGGAAGTAGGGACGTTGCTCGCCACGGCGAGATCCCACAGAGCGCCTGCCGCATCGGCGGGATCGACACGCAGCGCCTCGCCGAGCATGGCCATCTCGGCCGGGATCGCTGGAGCGTTGAACGCGATCGCGTGGGGCAAGATGACCGAGTGCGAGTCGGCGTGGACGAGGTTGAACGCGCCGCCGAGCACGTGGCAGATCTTGTGGTGAAAGCCAGCCGCAGTGGCCCCGAGCGCCATGCCCGACAGGTACGCCCCGTACAACAGGTCGGCGCGTCCGGCGAGATCTCTGGGGCGTGCCATCACCGTTGGCAGTGCGCGGTGGATCGCCCGCACGCCCTCCATCGCGAGTGCGCTCGTGACCGGGTTGTTGCCGGGCGCGTACAGCGACTCGACGCTGTGTGCGAGCGCGTTGAATGCCGATGGCCCTGTGACCCGGGGCGGCAGGCCCAGGGTGAGCAACGGGTCGTACACGACCACGCGCGGCAGCACCACCGGGTTCTTGCCGGTCTGCTTGTGACGACCGCCGGTGATGCCGTAGATGGTGGTCTGCTCGCTGCCCGCATACGTGGTCGGTACGGCGAGGATCGGTAGTCCGTGCGACAGGGCGATCGCCTTGGCGAGCCCGGTCGAGGAGCCGCCGCCGATGGTGACGATCGCGTCGGCTGCGGCGTCGGTCGCCGCGGCGCGGGCACGCTCGGCGAGCTCGTCGGGCACGTGCTGCGCGGCCTCGCGCCATACCGCGGCCACGTCGAATCCGTTTTGGCCGGACAGTGTGGCGGCCAGCGCCGCCCCGTCGTTGGTGTCGGCGATCACGAACACCCGGACCGCTCCGAGGGCACGGATCTCGGCGGCCAATTCGGCGCTGCGGCCGGCACCGAACACCACCCGCTGCGGCAACGCCTCGTAGACGAAGTCGGTGGTCACGCCGACTGGATCTCGCGCAGCATGGCGACCTCGGTACCGGTCGGCCACTCGGTTTCGGTGAGGTCCGGGGCGAAACGCAGCGGCCAGCCGGTGGCCGACGTGCACCGGTCGCGGGTGACGCCGGGGTGCAGCGCGGTCATCACCAGCTCGCACGATTCGGGATCGGGTTGGAGGATGCCCATGTCGGTGATCACGATGGTCGGCCCGTCGCCGCGCAGGCCGAGCCGCTGGCGATCGCCGGGACCGTCGCCGAAACCCATCGATGAGCGGAAGTCGCA
>JANOKQ010000739.1:0-2978 GCA_031419375.1 Acidimicrobiaceae bacterium | reverse complement strand
CGGCGGCCGCCGAAGATCCCTCCGAGCACAGTGCCGACGGTGGACAGAACCTCCTCGTTGCGTTGGCCGTCGCGTTGCTCTTTCAACACATCGGCGCGGTCATCGGCGGTGTGCAGGTGGGCGCGCAACTTGTCGAGCTTGGCGGCGTAGATGCCTTTTAGCTTGACCACGTCGGTGTCGGCTGCGTCGTCGGCGGCGGTCGCGCAGCGGGCGGCGAAGCTGTCAGCGGTCTCACCCGGTCGGCTCACCAGTTTGAGGCCGCGGTTCGCTGCCAAGGTGAGCGAGCGGGAACGTACCAACGTGTCGACGATGTCGCGCTCGACCCGTGTCCAGAACGACTTGGTGCGGATCGGCGCACCGCACAACCGGTAGACGATGCCCGGGTTTGCCTCGTTGCGAAGGTCACGTTCGTCGTGGTCGACGGCGGCCATCAACGAGACGTCAAGCAGTTCCGGGAGCGGATGGATCACCGCTTCGTAGATCTCGTCATGCACCAGATCTGCCTTGTCGTCGTCGTAGCGCAGCGCCACGCGAGCGACGACAGCGGCGCTATGCCGATGCCCCCGCGCGCTCCCGCCAACGGCGTCGAGCCATGGTGCCGCGACATCGACCCACCGAACCGGTATCCCCGCCGCAACCTCCGGCATCAGCGTTGTTTCGTCTTCGGCCACGACAGGCGACCCGGCAGGCGAATCGGCAGGCGAATCGGTGATCGCCGATAGCGCGGGCGCAGCGGCCGGAGCGGGTAGCCGCGCACCGCCCGTCGGTGGTGGCAATTGCTCGGCAGCGGAGGCGGGCGCAGGTGTGGCGGTGGCGGCCGCCTGCTTGCGGTCGGCCATCAGCGTGGAGATCTGTTCCCGGGTCAACGGGCCGCGCAGGTAGCTCATCGCCCATCTGGTGGTGAACACCTCCGGGGTGTCATTGCCTGCGCGGCGGAGTACGAACTCGCGCTTTGACAGACCGGCGATCGTGTCGCTCAAGGCCCCGACATCGATGCCGCCCGCTGCCGTGGTCATCCCCTCCAGCAGTCGTTGCTTGTCGCGCTCGGTCTGCAGCCGGCCGATCATCCACGTACCCGCATTGGACAGCGCCTTGTAGTCGACGTCGACCGGGTTCTGCGTGCTCAGCACCACACCCACGCCGAATGCCCTGGCCTGCTTCATCAGCGTCATGATCGGCTTCTTGGTCGGCGGCATCGCCGTGGGCGGGACATACCCGGCGACTTCGTCCATGTACAACATGGCTCGCAGGTCTGTGGTGCCGCTCTGGCGCCGCATCCACGTGACGAGCTTCGACAGGATCAGTGTGGTGACGAACTGGCGCTCGTCGTCGGCGAGATGCGCGGTGGTGACGACCGCACAGCGGGGCCGGCCGTCGGCGGTGCGCAGCATCGCGTCGATGTCGAGCGGCCGGCCGGTCATCCAACTCCCGAACGACGGCGAGGCGAGCAACCCGTTGAGGCGCATCGCGAACGTGGTGCGTTCCTTTGGCGGGTAGAACGCGTCAAGCTCGAACACGCCGAGCTTGCGGATTGGCGGGGTGAGCGCCATGCCCACCAGCGCCGCCAGGTCCAGGCTTCGGCCGGCGGCCCATTCGTTCATGATCAGGTTGCTGAGCAGGATGTGTTCGCGGCTCGAGAGCGGATCGGCATCGATGCCGACGAGGCCGAGCAGGCCGCTGACGAAGCCCTCGATCTCATCGCCGACAGTTTCCGGGTCGCTCATATCTGTCGGCGCACGGAGCGATCCGACGATGTCGACACCAACCCCGCTCGACGAGCCGGGGGTGTAGATCGTGACGTCGACCCCATCGTGCAGCGCCCCGATGTCGGTGCCCGAGAGCCCCCAGTCAGCGAGGCCCGTCGCCCACGCGGCAGCCTGCGCGGCAGCGAACTCGGGCACCGTTTGGCCCGCCTTGGTGGCGTCGCCAGGGTTGACCCACGGTTCGAACTGTGCAGCCGACAGATCAGCGAAACCGAGGCACAGATTGGTCAAATCGCCTTTCGGGTCGATCAGCAGCGTGGGGATTCCTGCCCGCAGCGCCTCTTCCACCAACACGATCCCGAGGCCCGTCTTGCCGGAACCGGTCATCCCGACGATCACCCCGTGGGTGGTCAGATCGCCCGACGCGATGCGGGTATCGGCTCCGGTGCGCTCGTGGTTTGCCACGTCGATCTGCCCGCCGAGGTAGAAGTCAGCCATGGGCGCACGCTAGCTCTCGTTGCTCGCGCGGCGGTGTGCCTACAGTGGCCGAATGATCAGACTCAGCGTGTTCTATCCGGGTGGCGACGACATCAACTTCGACCACGACTACTACAAGAACAACCACGTGCCAATGGCCACGGCCGCATGGAACGTGGGTGCTGAGATCGACAAGGGAACGTCTGGTCCGTACGTTGCCGGGGTGCATTTCTTCTTCGAGTCGGCCGACGCGATGCAGGCGGCGCTGGCCCTCCCGGACACGGCAGGGGTCATGGCCGACGTGCCCAACTACACCAATTCCACGCCCGTCACGCAGATCAGCGAAGTCGTCTGATCGGCCTGGCGGTCAGGCGGCGCTGATCCGATACGAGCAGC
This sequence comes from Acidimicrobiaceae bacterium, assembly GCA_031419375.1. GTDB lineage: Bacteria > Actinomycetota > Acidimicrobiia > Acidimicrobiales > Ilumatobacteraceae > VFMC01. The sequence continues at coordinate 402 of JANOKQ010000739.1, read as the reverse complement.
GCTGGTCGCCGCTCAACAGGTGCTGCTCCCGAGACACCTCGACACCGTCGCCGAGCGCCCCGCGGAACACCTCGAGCTCGCTACGGCACAGCCCGCTGCATGAGTCGGCTGCGCTGCAGATGGGGCAGTGGTGCTCGATCAGCACGAGATCGTCGCCGTCGCGCACGACTTCGGCGAGATACCCCTCGGCGGTGCGTTGCTCGGCGAGGCGGCGCAACTTCACGGCGACGGTGCCCGTGCCGACCACGATGCGGTACTGGTCGAGCTGGCGCCGGCTTCGTGCTTCGATCACACGGTCGAGCGCGGGCTGGCCGAGTTCGCTGCGGATCGACTCGATCAGGTCGAGGGTCAGATCCACGTGCCGATCGGGGAACACGCGTGCGGCGGCACCGGTGAGCTGCC
>JANOKQ010000738.1:0-1630 GCA_031419375.1 Acidimicrobiaceae bacterium | reverse complement strand
CTCGTGCTCGCCGACGACCGGTTGATCGCCATCCACGCTATGAAGCTGCGCCGCCAGTTCTACGAACTCCTGCCCGGAGAGGAGGGCAAACCATGACCCACAAGACCTATCGCACGACGTCAGGCAAGACCCTGACCGAAGCCGACATCGACGCACTCGCCGACGAGGTCGCCACCACCCACTACAACACCGAGGCACTCAAAGTTCGCCGTCGCGGACGGCCGCTGCTCGGGTCCGCCCCGGCCGAAGTCGTCCCGGTCCGCATCGACCCGGAGCTCCGTGCTGCGATCGAAGCCCGAGCCAAAGCCGACGACACCAACAGCAGCGAGATCATTCGCCGCGCCCTTCGCGCCTACCTCGACGTCGCCTGACCTGAGCACCCACGGTGCACCGAAGCGCCGATCGGAGCGCGCGACCACTCTCCGGCGGCGAACGTTCCACCGGCGGGCCGACATCGCCACCATCATCGGGCTCGACGCCGAACGCGGCCACCCCTCAGCTCAACGCAAGCGCCACGACATCGAAACGATGCTGCAGCAACTGAAGCGCCGAGGATTCGACACCAAGAGGGGCGGCGCAGGTCGCTCTCACTGAACTGCAGGCCAATAAGCAGCGCGGCGTGTTTGTTGCCCCATGGCGGGCGTCGCTTGGTCAATTCCTGCTCGATGAGTGGCTCCCGGAGCGAAGAGTCGCGCTGCGCCCGTCAACTGCGGCGAGCTACGCGCAACTGATCCGCAACTACGGAGCCACAACGTCAAACATGAACCAGAACTGCACAGACGTTCCGTTGTCTGACCTTCCCCTGCGGTGACCATTCTGTGACCACTGGGACCACTTCTCCGACAGAAATAGGCCCTGACCTGCGGGTTAATGGCGGAGGTGGACGGGAATCGAACCCGCCGGACGAGGATCGCTCGTCCCAACCGCTTTGAAGGCGGCGGAGCCCACCAGGTACCCGGACACCTCCGTCGGCCAATCTAACGGCCGAATCTGCCCAGCGAGGTTCTGGAACGCGCCGACTCGGCCCCCTGGGGACCTGCGACGCACGGAACTCGGTCGCTGATCCTGTCGGCGGGTTGGCGCTCGGTAGCGGCGTCGATATGGTCGGCCATCTTCCCCTGATCGTCTGCTTCGCGTAGACCCCTTGTTCGGCCCTCGGTGGGCACGGAGTTCGGAGGGTTGCATGTACTCACTCGTCTGGTCCCCCAAGGGCGGCAGCGGCACCACGGTGGTGGCGTGCTGCGTTGCGCTTGTCTCCGCTCGTGTCGAGCCCACAGTCATCATCGATCTCGGCGGCGACGTGGCCCCAGCGCTCGGTGCCTCCTCCCCGACCGGGCCCGGCATAGCCGAGTGGTTCGGCTCCCCGCGCGCATCGGGGGCAAGCCTGATCGAACTTGCCACGCCCGTAGCCGAGGGCCTCACCGTGGTCCATCCGGGCAGGCTCGACACCCGCTGCGTCGGTTCCTTCGGAGAGTTCGATGCGCTGGGCGCGCTCGATGAGGTTCAAGCCGAACGGCTCGCGTCGGCATGTGCTGGTGGCGGTCTGCCCGTGGTGATCGACGCCGGTTCCTTCCTGCCGCACGAGACGTTGCACCAATGCGCCGGGGCATCGCTGATGGTGGTCCGGCCG
>JANOKQ010000737.1:0-7086 GCA_031419375.1 Acidimicrobiaceae bacterium | reverse complement strand
ACGCCGCGCGTCATCACCTCGTGGACGCGGATCGATTCCCGCGAAAATTGCCCGGGGCCGCTCCCATAGAGGGGACGGTCGTACTCGTCGAGCGCAAGTCTCTCGGTTTCCTGTGCGGCGGTGCGGGCAACATCGGGCAGGGTGTATGCCGGTTGCAACGTCGAGAATGCTGCGTATCCGCAAGGTTGGTGCGCCGAAGCGAGCGCGATCGCGGCGATGATCACCGCCGGCGATCGGCACATCGACGAGGTTCTGGTGATCTGCGATGGGGATCTACTCGGCACGTGTTGTGGCGGGTGCCGCCAGAAGCTGCGTGAGTTCGCCGACCTCACCACGCTGGTCCACAGCGCAGGGGTGGAGGGTCTTCGGGGGACGTTCACCCTCGGCGAACTGCTTCCCGAATCGTTCGGTCCGCTCAACCTTGGTGGAAATGAACCAATCTGTGTGTAGGTGGCGTACTGCTACCACCACAAGGAGCCACTGATGATCCCTCACCCCATCCGAATCGCCGCGGTCGTGTTGCTGACCGCTACCGCACTCGTCGCCTGCGGCAGCGACCCCGTCTCGGGCCCGCCGGCCACGCTGCCGACGGACATTCCGGCTACCGATGCACCGGCTACCGACCCGCCGGTTACCGACCCACCGACGAGCGATGCGCCCGCTGGAGACCCGGCTGGAGCTGCGACGTTGACCATCGCCGAGTTCGCGTTTAGCGAGCTGACCGTCACCGCCGGTACCGAGTTCACGATCACCAACGACGACGGTTTTGCCCATACCGTCACCGAGGCTGACGACGCGTTCGACGTCGCGGTCGATGGCGGTGCAAGCGAGCCGCTGACCATCGCCGAGCCGGGCAGCTACTCGATCAGGTGCAAAATCCACCCGTCGATGGCCGGCACGATCACCGTCGAGTAGCCGGGCATCTACGCTCGCACGGTGGCCAGCCGACGAGTCCCTCATCTCACCGCCAAGCTGCAGGGCTTCGGCACGACGATCTTCGCCGAGATGAGTTCGCTCGCGGTCAGTACCGGCAGCATCAATCTCGGCCAGGGTTTCCCTGATGTCGACGGCCCGCGCGAGGTGCTGGATGCGGCGATCGCGGCGATCAACGGCGGCCTCAACCAGTACCCGCCGGGCCTAGGGATGCCGGTGCTGCGCGAGGCGATCGCCGCGCACCAGCAACGCTTCTACGGGCTGTCCTACGATCCAGATACCGAGGTGCTGGTCACCGCGGGGGCCACCGAGGCTCTTGCCGGTGCGCTGCTCGGCCTGCTCGATTCCGGTGACGAGGTGGTGTTGTTCGAGCCCATGTACGACAGCTATCAGGCCTGTATCGCGCTCGCCGGGGCGGTGGTCAAGCCGGTCACGCTGCGCCCCCCTTCGTATGGCTTCGACCTCGACGAGATGCGCGCCGCGATCTCGCCGAAGACCAAGCTCCTGCTGATCAACACGCCGCACAACCCGACCGGCAAGGTGCTCGACCGGGCGGAGATGCTGGCCCTCGCCGACCTCGCCATCGAACACGATCTGATCGTGATCACCGACGAGGTGTACGAGCATCTCCTGTTCGACGGCGCCGAGCACGACGCGATGGCCACGTTGCCCGGCATGCGCGAGCGCACGCTGAGCATCTCCAGCGGGGGCAAGACGTTCAACACCACCGGTTGGAAGATCGGCTGGGTGTGCGGGCCGGCCGAACTGGTCACCGCAGCGCGCACCGCCAAGCAGTTCCTCACGTTCGTCAACGGCGGGCCGTTCCAACCTGCGATCGCCGTCGGCCTGGGTCTGCCGGATGCGTACTTCGTCGAACTCGCCACCGACCTCCAGGCCAAGCGTGACCGGCTACTACCGGGCCTTGTCGCCGCCGGCTTCGACGTGTACCCCACCAGCGGGACGTACTTCGTGACCGTCGACATCCGCCCGGTACGCGCCGATGGCGACGGCATGGCGCTGTGTCGTGAGCTGCCGCACCGCTGCGGCGTGGTGGCGATCCCCAACGAGGTGTTCTACGCCAACCGCCACAAGGGCCGCCATCTGGTGCGGTTCGCGTTCTGTAAGCGACTCGACGTGCTCGACGAAGCGGTCGCGCGCCTCGCCCGGTTGTAGATACGCGTTGTAGCTCAGCGCCGGTCGTCGAGGAAGCCGAACCGGCTGCGCACCGCGGCAACGTGGCCGGGGTCGATGTCGGCGAACAGGATGCTCTCGCCCACGGCGGCCGTCGCCAGCAGTTCGCCGAGCGGGTCGACGATGCGGCTGTCGCCCACGTAGTTCAACCCGCCGCCCTGGCCCACTCGGTTGCATCCGGCGACATAGGCGAGGTTTTCGATCGCCCGCGCCTGCAGCAGCGCCATCCAGTGGGAGCGCCTCGGCTCGGGCCAGTTGGCCGGCACGAGGTACAGGTCGGTCTCGTCGGCGAGACCCCAGAACTCGTCGGCGAAGCGGAGGTCGTAGCACACCAGCGGGCTCACCCGGACCCCGTCGATGTCGACCGTGATCAGCTCGGTCCCGGCCCGGAAGTACTTGTCCTCGCCGCCGTAGCCGAAGGGATGGATCTTGCGGTACCGATGCACGGTGCCATCGGGGCCGGCAAGCACGAAGCTGTTGAACGGGCGCGCATCCTCAGTTTCGGAGTCACCAAGTTCGGGGCAACTGCCGCACACCCACGCATCGTTGGCCGCTGCCTGGGCGATGAGGAACTGTGCCGACGGCCCGCCCTCGGGTTCGGCGAGCCCCGGCGTATCGACGGCGAACCCGGTCGAGAACGTCTCGCTCAACAGCACCAGTCGCGCCCCAGCCCCGGCAGCGGCGGCGATCATCGGGGCGAGATGGGCGAAGTTGGCCTCCCGGTCGTTCCACACGATGTCGTGCTGTACGGCGGCGATTCGCATCACGCCGATGGTAGACCGCCTACAGGGTCAACTCCAGCAGGCTCACCGTCTTGGTGCCCCCATCGGTGTCGTGCTGGCCCACCTCACGGAACCCGATCGAGCGGTGGAACTCGAGCGAGGTGTCGTTGCGTGGGCGGACGTTCACCTCGCAGCACAGCACCGGGAACTGTCCGGCGAGGCGTTGTCGCAGGTCGGTGTAGAACGCCCGGCCGATGCCCAGCCGCCGGAAATCGGTGCCGACGGCGATCCGGTCGAGGTACGCGAACTCGGTGTAGTTGCGGCTGAACCACTGGTAGTTGAGGCTGGCGTAGTCGGCACCGGGGGCGAGCACGATGCAAAACCCGGCGAACATGCCGTCCACCTCGGCCGACAGGTTCACCTCGCTGATCGACACCAGGCGACCCAGTTCGGCTCGATCGAGCGCGTTGAGTGCCGGCAGGTTGGCGTTGTTCACCACGAGCGCCTCATCGAGATCGTCGGCGGAGGTTTCGCGAATGTTCACTCCAGGGAATGTAGAGACCCGTAGCCTGATTCACGGGTCTTCATCACGATCCGATCGAAGCAGCACGACGAGTACGAGACGAGGGTGCGATGTTCTGGAACAAGAAGTCCGAGATGATCGACGCTTCGGCGGCATTGCCGGGGCGCACCGAGCAGACGATGCCGGTGCCCGAGAGCCATCACGTGAACGGCCATCCGCTCACCGGCCCGTGGCCGGACGGCCATGAGACTGCGGTGTTCGCGATGGGCTGCTTCTGGGGTGCGGAGCGCATCTTCTGGCAACAGCCGGGCGTGTACTCCACGTCCGTTGGCTACTCGGGCGGGTTCACGCCGAACCCGACGTATGAAGAGACGTGCTCGGCGCGCACCGGCCACACCGAGGCCGTGCTCGTGGTGTTCGACCCCCAGCAGGTGAGCTACGAAGCGCTGCTCAAGCTGTTCTGGGAGTCACACGACCCCACCCAGGGCATGCGCCAGGGCAACGACATGGGCACGCAGTACCGCAGCGCGATCTACACCACCTCGCCCGCACAGCTCGATGCCGCACTGGCCAGCAAGGCCGTGTTCGAGGAGCGCCTGGGCGCTGCGGGCTACGGCGAAATCACCACGGAGATCGCCGCCCTCGGCGAGTTCTACTACGCCGAGCCGTACCACCAGCAGTACCTGGCCAAGAACCCCAACGGCTACTGCGGCATCGGCGGCACCGGCGTCAGCTGCCCCATCGGCCTCACCGCATAGCCTCACCGCCTCGTCCAAGCAGCGGCACCCTGCGGACGGCGGGGCAATGCGCTCGGTCTCGCGAGATATCGAAGTTGGGATCGAGCTGCTCAAGACGCCGGACGACTGGGATCAGCTTGCACGTCAACTGCAGACCAGCGTTGCCGATGCCGTCACCACGGTGTTCGTCGAGATCGAACGCGGCGCCCAGTCCACGCGCCACGCGGTGGTCGATCTGATCGGCGAGGACTCCGGCGATGAACTGTCGGAGCCGACGCGGTCGGTGCAGGTCGAGCTGGCCTCGATGTGGCCTCGATGTGGCCTCGATGTGGCCTCGATGTGGACGAACAGGGCGATCGATCCGCTGGGGCGCGGGACTCGACAGCTGAGCTCTGTCCTCGTCGGGCTACGAGGCGCGCAAGGCGGAATCATGATGTTCGACATGATGGCGACCTTCCTGCCTGCCGGGGCGGCGGCGCTCCTGATGTCGAACCCCATCACCATCAGCATCGGGGCAGCATTCGCCGGAGTGCAGCTTGCCGATGCCCGCAAGCGCAAGATCGCCCAACGACGACAACAGGCGCGTAGCAATGTGCGCCAGTTTCGATTCGCGGGCAGCGTTGAACCCCGGCAGGCGAGCTCGCCGCGGCCCTCGTCGCCGTGTCGGGCCTCGATGCTGTTCGCCAACTGATCGTCCACCGGTTCCTGCCGCGGGACGACATCTTGAAAGCTCGCACCGCTCTGATCAGCCTCCGAACGATCGCCGAAGCACTCAGGTCTGTCGATGTGATCGGAGGCAACCGCCTCGCCGCACTGATCGAACAGTGTGAGGCATCCACTCCCGACTTCGCTCTGCTGCGCCTGAGTCATCTTGTCGCCCCCCGCACCGTGGAGTTCAGCGACGATCAACGCGACGAGCTCGACGTGCTCACGTCGCCATCGACCGACGTGCACGAACGACCCGGGCTCGACCGTGATGCGGTCCCGGCCACCTTGCACGCGGGTGCGTTGGCGGGGATAGATCGTTGGCGCACCCTCGGTGCAGCACCGATGGCCGACGTGGCGATGAGGGAGGCGTGCGAGACGATGGCGCACACCTACGTAGGAATCCTCGTCGAGGTGCATGAACCGTCCGGGGGTCATGTCTGAGCGTGCCGACGGTTCCTGGATAACGGATCAGGTCCAGCCGGTGGCGCGGATCTGGTCGCCGTCGGCGTCGAGCGGGCGGCCCTGCCAGCGCAGGGTGCCGGGGGTGGCGCTGAGGCGGGCGATGAGTCCTTGCATCGGGGTGCCGTCGAGTTCGACGATCGCTTGGCGGGCGTTGTAGTGCTCGTCGGCGGAGATGTCGGCCATGTCCATCACCGGGCCGATTGCCGCCTCGGCGGCGGCGAACGTGGCCAGCACCTCGGCTTGCGGCCGGGCTGCGCACCACAGCACCATCACCGCTTCCAACTCGGCGCGGTGCTCCATGCGGCCGGCGAAGGTGGCAAAGCGCGGGTCGTCGCCAACACCCAGCACGGTGTTCACCCGCGCGGCCACGCTGTCGGCACTGGCCGACAACCCGACCCACTTGCCGTCGGAGCACTGGTAGGTACCCCGCGGCACGGTGTAGGGCAGCCCGGCACCGAGGCGTGGCTGGAGTTCACCGGTCAGCCGGTACAGCGAGATGAGCGGGCCCATCAGCTGGAACAAGCTCTCGAGCAGGTTGACATCGACCACCTGACCCTGCCCGCTGTGCAGCGCCACCATGGTCGCAAACGCGCCAACGAGGCCGGTGACTTCGTCGGTGAGGGCGATCGCCGGCAGCATCGGCTGACCGCCCTCGACCCCACTGATCGCGCTGAGCCCCGACATCGATTCGGCGATGGTGGCGAATCCCGGCCGGCCGGCGTACGGCCCGGTCTGGCCGAACCCGGTGACGCGGGTGATCACCAGCGCCCGGTTGCGTGCCAGCAGTACATCGGGGCCGAGCCCGAGCCGTTCGAGCGTGCCGGGGCGGAAGTTCTCGACCAACACGTTCGCATCGTCGACCAGGCGTAGGAACAGGTCGCGGTCATCGTCGTCTTTGAGGTCGAGAGCGAGGGTGCGCTTGTTGCGGTTGACGAGCTTCCACCACAACCCGGTGCCGTCGCGGGGATCGCGCCAGGCCATGTTGCGCAGGCTGTCGCCGGTGTCGGGCCGCTCGACCTTGATCACGTCGGCACCGAAGTCGGCGAGATACCGCGCACAGTTCGGCCCGGCGAGCACGGTGGAGATGTCGAGGACCCGCACGTCGTGTAGCGGGCCAGGGGAGGGGGTCGCCGTCACGGCATCCATTCTGTGATCCGCCGGCACGCTTCCACCAAGTCGCCGCCGTCGCCTGCGTACGAGAACCGCACGGTGCGATGGCCGCGGGCGAGATCGAAGTCGAGGCCGGGTGTGCAGGCGACGCCCAACTCGTCGAGCCAGCGTCGGCACAGCTGCATCGAATCGGGCTGCATCGAATCGGGCTGCATCCAATCGGGCTGCGTGGCGTCGGGCTGCGTGGCGTCGGGCCCGGCGAGGAGGTGGCCGACGTCGGCGTACACGTAGAACGCACCGTCGGCTGCGGCCACGTCGGTGATCCCCGCCGTGGCGAGCCCGTCGAGCAGCAACTGGCGGTTCGTGCGATACCGCGCGACGTGTCCGTCGAGCTCGGCGGTGCAGTCGAACGCGGCGAGCCCCGCCACCTGGCTGACGTGCGGGGCGCAGATGTACAGGTTCTGCTGGAGGCGTTCGACGGCGTCGGCCAGGTGCGGGGGAACGAGCATCCACCCGATCCGCCAACCCGTCATCGAGAAGTACTTGGAGAAGCTGTTGATCACGACGGCGTCATTGGTGAGGGAACGCACCGTGTCGGCCCGCCCGTCGAACACGATCCCGTGATAGATCTCGTCAGAGATCAGCTGCACGTCCCGATCCGCGCACCAGGTGACGATCTCGGCAAGCGCAGCGGTGTTCA
>JANOKQ010000736.1:0-8590 GCA_031419375.1 Acidimicrobiaceae bacterium | reverse complement strand
GGCGGTCATCCGACCGGCAGCACCGTCGCAGCCCGTCCACCCGCCACGCAGCCGGCCGTCGCCACCGAGGTGCTGATCGAGCCATCCGTAGCCGAACGTGGTGGACACCCGCTCGGCCTTGCGCCACGTGAGCAGTGCGTCGACGAGCGGATGCTCCTCGCGCAACGCCTCCAATCGCCACGCCCGCGTGTCGGGCACCTCCACGCCGATGCTGCGTAACAGCAACTTCACGTCGGCCGGGCTGCGCAGGTCGGCCTGGGGAAAGCTGTGCGCGTGGCGGAGCACCTTCTCGTCACGAGCACGGCGTTGCTCGTCGGCCTCGCGCTCGGTGGTCGGGCGTGGCCCGCAGATGTCGTCGATCAGTCGCTCGGCGAGGCCACGATCGACGGGCAAGCCGCTTCGCGCCAATTCGACGCACAGCAACTCGGCGGCCGACTCCGAGCGCGCCGTAGCAACGGCCCGGACCGGGCGCTCTGATTCCGCCATCAGCGCGAGCTGCAGCGCTGCCGCCTCGAATGCCAGATCGGCCCACAGCCTCAGCCGCTGCGGGCTCCACTCCCAACTGGGCGCCGTCCATTCCGGACGAAGGTATCCCGCCGCGTCGACAGGTTCGGTCAGTTCGACGTCATCTCGCTGCTGGGTGAACAGCGACGGCGGCTCGAACACGGGAATCTCGTTCACCGCGAGGTCGTGCAGCACCGCCCACACTCGCGCGGGTTCGGCCCGCCAACCGCCGAACAGCAGCCGATGCGCAGCGGCGAGGTCCCAGCTTCGCTCGAACCGCACCCCGTGCATGGCAAGCGCCGATGCAGTGTCGTTCGACCACAACACCCAGCGCGGTCCGATCTCCGCCTCGATCGCCGCGACCACCTCGACCACGTCGTCCCACTCCAGCGCCAGGCCCGTCACGGCCCCCGAAGCCGCGCCAGCGGCGAGGCCAGCGCCAACGCCGTCAGCCACGCAGACCGCCACCGGACCGCCCCGGCTCACACCGTCACGGCGCATGAGCGCGACGACGGTGGATCGGTTGTGGCGCATCGCCACACCTTGCCACCCCCGCTGGACTCGTGGCGGAACATTGGATGGGTGCGCGCAGGTGTCCGGTTCGCAGGGACGGGTGGTGATACGTTGCCAACGACGGGCGTCGAATGGTGTCGCTCGCCGAGAATGACCAGGTTTTCTTTGGGAGGCACGGGCATGACCGACACAGTCGAGCGACCGGACGGCGCCGACGAGGTGGAGACACTCAACCGCATCGTCATTCGATTCGCCGGTGATTCCGGCGACGGGATGCAGCTCACCGGCGACCGGTTCACATCAGTCAGCGCGATGTTCGGCAACGACTTGAGCACGCTGCCGGAGTACCCGGCCGAGATCCGTGCCCCAGCCGGAACCGTGCATGGCGTTTCCAGTTTTCAAGTGCACATCTCCGACCACGACATCACCACGCCTGGCGACGCGCCGAGCGTGCTGGTGGCAATGAACCCGGCAGCACTGCGCGCCGACCTGAACCGGCTCGAAAAGGGCGGCACGCTGATCGTCAACAGCGACACCTTCGACGAGCGCAACCTGGCCAAAGCCGGCTACGAGAACAACCCGCTCGACGACAAGTCGCTCGCCAACTACCGCCTGATCACCGTGCCGATGACCACGCTCACCAAGGACGCGGCGATCCCGCTCGGCGTGAAGCCGCGCGACGCCGACCGTTCGAAGAACTTCTTCGCGCTCGGTCTGGTGAGCTTCATGTACTCGCGCCCCACCGAGCCGACGCTCGACTGGATCGATGAGCGGTTCGCCAAGGTCCCGATGGTGCAGGCGTCGAACCGCGCCGCGTTCCTGGCCGGGTTTCACTATGGCGAGACCACCGAGGAGTTCGGCCACCGCTACGAGGTGCGCCCGGCACAGCTCCCCGCCGGCGAGTACACCACCATCACCGGCAACATGGCGTTGTCGTGGGGTCTCGTGGCCGCTGGGCAACTCGCCCGGTTGCCGGTGACGCTCGGCTCGTACCCGATCACACCAGCATCCGACATCCTCCACGAGCTGTCCAAGCACAAGCACTTCGGTGTGCGTACGGTGCAGGCCGAGGACGAGATCGCCGCGATCGCGCTGGCGATCGGCGCGGCCTTCTCCGGTCACCTCGGCATCACCACCACCTCCGGTCCCGGTGTCGCGTTGAAGAGCGAAGCCACCAGCCTGGCCGTGTCGTTGGAGCTGCCGCTGATCCTGATCGACATCCAGCGCGGTGGGCCCTCCACCGGGTTGCCGACCAAGACCGAAGCGGCCGACCTGAACATCGCCCTCTACGGTCGCCATGGTGAAGCACCGCTGCCGGTCATCGCGTCCTACAGCCCGGCGCACTGCTTCTTCGCTGCGATCGAGGCGGCCCGTATCGCGATCAAGTACCGCACCCCGGTGATCTTGCTCTCGGACGGCTACTTGGCCAATGGGTCCGAACCGTGGAGGCTGCCCGACGTATCGACGCTGCCCGACATCTCCACCCAGTTCGCCACCGAGCACAACCACACCCGCGCCGATGGTGTCACCGAGTACTGGCCGTATGTGCGCGACCCGGTCACGCTGGCCCGCCCGTGGGCGATTCCTGGCACGCCCGGTCTGATGCACCGAGTGGGCGGCCTCGAAAAGGAAGACGGCAGCGGCAATATCAACTACACGCCCGAAAACCACGAGCGGATGGTCCACCTCCGCGCCGCCAAGATCGCCGGCATCGCCGATGACATTCCCCTGGTCGAGGTGATCGGCGACATTGATGCCGACGTGTGCGTGCTCGGCTGGGGCTCGACGTGGGCGGCAATCGATGCCGCTGTGCAACGTACCCGGCGACGCGGCGCAAAGGTTGCGTGGGTGCACCTCACCCACCTCAACCCGCTGCCGCGTAACCTCGGCGAGGTTCTCGGCGGGTTCGCCCGGGTGATCGTTCCCGAGTTGAACCTCGGCCAATTGTGCCGCCTCATCCGCGCCGAGTACCTCATCGACGCGCAGCCGCTGAGCAAGGTGCAGGGCCTGCCGTTCACTGCGATCGAGATCGAAGTCGTCATCGAAGAAGCGCTCGAGTGGGTCGGCACCGCGACGATTTCCACGCCAGCGCCGACGGCGCCATCGACAGCGCCGACGAGCACCACAGGAGTCAGAGCATGAGCGACACCGCCGTCAACATCACCACGAAGAAGGACTGGACCAGCGACCAGGAGGTGCGCTGGTGCCCGGGGTGTGGCGACTACGGCATCCTCCTCGCGGTGCAGCAGTTGATGCCCGACCTCGGTGTGAAGCCGGAAAACACCGTGTTCGTGAGCGGTATCGGGTGTTCCAGTCGGTTCCCGTACTACATGAACACCTACGGCGTGCACAGCATCCACGGTCGGGCGCCCGCGATCGCGACGGGGGTCGCGGTGGCGCGGCCCGATCTCGACGTCTGGGTGATCACCGGCGACGGCGACGGGTTGTCGATCGGCGGCAACCACCTGATCCACGCCCTGCGGCGCAACGTGAACCTGACGATCCTGTTGTTCAACAACCGCATCTATGGCCTCACCAAAGGCCAGTACTCGCCGACGTCCGAGCTCGGCAAGGTGACCAAGAGCACTCCGCTTGGCAGCATCGACACGCCGTTCAATCCGCTCGCCGTCGCGCTCGGTGCCGAAGCCAGCTTCGTGGCCCGCACCCACGACCTCGACCGCAAGCACATGACCGAGGTGTTCCGTGCGGCCCACGCCCACCGCGGTGCGTCGTTCGTCGAGATCCTCCAGAACTGCAACGTGTTCAACGACGGTGCCTTCGACGAGATCACCGGTCGGGAGAAGCGAACCGAGATGCTGATCGACCTCCACCACGGTCAGCCGATCCGGTTCGGGGCCGACGGTTCACGGGGCGTGGCGATGGGGTCCGATGGTCAGTTGCGCCTTGTCGATGTGGCCGATGTCGGGGTCGACGCGTTGCTGGTGCACGACGCTCACCGCGCTGATCCCAGCCTCGCGTTCGCCCTGGCCCGGTTGAGCAACGACGATCATTCGCCCACACCGTTTGGCGTGTTCCGTTCGGTCGAACGTCCCGATTACGGAACCGAGGTCAGCAAGCAATTGGCCGCGGCATCGGCCCGCAAGGGCCCCGCCGATCTTGCCGCACTGCTTCGTTCGAACGGCAGCTGGACCGTCACCGCTCCCGTCTGACCAGGTAGACCGGCCCCGGTTCAGCGGGGGCTGTCGCCGAGGCGGTAGTCGTGGGTCAGCTCGTCGAGGCGGACCTTGATCGCTGGATCGAGTGGCGTCACCGTCGCGGCGACGGCATCGGCGAGTTGCTCGGGTCGTGACGCGCCAACGATCGGGCTGGTGATCACCGGGTTGGACAGCACCCACTGCATCGCCAGCGTGGCCATCGACACCCCTGCCTCGGCCGCGAGGACGCGCACGTCCTCAACGGTGGCGAACATCCGGTCCCGCCAGTACCGGTCACGGTACCGGTCACCCTGGTCGCCCTCGGCGAAGCGGGTGCCGGTGCCGTCATCGGCGTGACGATGCTTGCCCGAGAGGAACCCGCCTGCCAACGGGTTGTAGGGGATGACCGCGATCTGCTCCTCGACGCAGAGCGGGAACAACTCGCGCTCGAACTCGCGGAACAACAGGTTGTAGCGCGGCTGGACGCTCTCGAAGCGCACCGTGTCGAGCACCTCGGACCGGCCGACCGAGCGCGCCAATTGGTACGCGAGCACGTTCGAACAACCCACGTAGCGAACCTTGCCGGCGCGGACCACGTCGTCGAGGGCGCGCAGTGTTTCATCGATCGGCGTTCTCGAATCCCATGAGTGCACCTGGTACAGATCGACGTAGTCGGTACCCAACCGTGTCAGTGAATCATCGAGGGCGCGGACGATGTTGTGGCGTGAGTTGCCCTGCTCCCATCGCCGCCGCCCGGTCGGCATGAAGCACTTGCTGGCCACCAGCACGTCGGCGCGCCGGTCCTTCAGCCAGGCTCCGATGATCCGCTCGGTGTCGCCTTGCGACTGCGGGTATCCGACACCCGGGTACATGTCGGCGGTGTCGAAGAACGTGATCCCGGCCTCGAGCGCGGCGTCCATGATTGCGAACGACTGCTGTTGGTCGCACTGCGCGCCGAACGTCATCGTTCCAAGGCAGAGGCGGGATACCTGGAGACCGGTGCGGCCGAAGCGGACGTGTTGCATGGCCGCAAATGTAGTCATCGAGCGGGCCGCGGCGGTCTGTCAGACTGCCACCGATGTCGATCCTGTTCGCCCTGTCGTCGGCACTCGTGTACGGCGTTGCCGACTACTGCGGTGGGCGGTCGAGCAGGTTCCATCCCAGCGCAATCGTCACCGTTGTCGGTCAGTCGGTCAGCCTGGTCCTGATCGCGATTGCGGTCTCCGTCATTGGGACACCATTCCCGTACGCTGCCACGGTGGGGTGGGGACTCGCCGCAGGTGCTGCGGGGGCAGTGGCTCTGGCGAGCATGTACTACGCGTTCGCCAACGGATCGATGACGGTGGTGGCGCCGATCACCGCTGTCGTTGGCGCGGCGTTACCGGTGGGCGCCGGCATCGCCGACGGCGAGCGCCCAGAAGCGATCGCCTATGCGGGCATCGCCGCGGCGATCGTTGCTGTTGCATTGGTCAGCGGAGCGGTCGGGCGTCATGAGCGCCCGACCTCGCGCCGGATCATGGGGTTTGCTGTGCTGGCCGGCGTTGGATTCGGGCTGCTGTTCGTGGCCCTCGATCGAACCGATGTCGATTCAGGACTGTGGCCCCTGGTCGCGGCGCGTGTGTCGTCGGTGCCGTTGCTATTGGTGATCGTGGCGGCGACCGGGGCGCGCCTCGGGGCGCAACGCCGCACACTTTCGCTGGCGGTGGTGGCGGGTGTGCTCGATATGACGGCGAACGTGTTGTACCTCGAGGCGGTGCGCGGCGGACTGCTGTCGATCGTCAGCGTGGTGAGTTCGCTGTACCCTGCGAGCACGGTGATGCTTGCTTTCGCACTCGACCGCGAACGTGTCAACCGCTGGCAGGCGGCAGGGATTGCAATCGCCGCAGTGGCGCTGGTGTTCGTCACCCTCGGCAAGGGATAGGGGGTAACCGTACGGGCGGCGGTAACCGTCAGCCGATGCTGATGTGCAGCCGGATGATGGTCCCGCTGGCATCGGAGCGAAGTTCGACCAGGTCGCACAGTTGGTTCATCAACCACAGGCCGCGGCCGCCCGGCGAGTCCGTAGGTGGGACGAGTCGCCCGGTCAGGTGGGCATCTTTGATGTGGCCGCGATCGGTGACCTCGCAGACGAATGCGCCGCCGTCGATCCAGGTACGCAATTCGCCCCCGTAGTCAGTATGTCGCAGAGTGTTTGCGGCCGCTTCGCTTGCCGCGAGCACCAGCTCGGCGGACCGTTCTGGCGTGACACCTGCTTCATCGGCACGGCTGCGCACCTCGTTGCGCAGCCTCCGCAGGTCGTGCAAGTTGAAGTGCAGCGTGTCGACCGATGATGGGGCGGGTGTGAACCAGTTGGTTGTCGAAAGCGTGATCGCCGGATCGACGTAGGTCGGGCATCGTCGGTGGGTGTCACCCTCGAGTGCGTGGGGGTGGGTGCGTCGGGCGTGTTCTTGGAGCGTCGAATCGACAAGGGCCTCGTCAAAGGGGCACAGGATGGTCGCAGCGATGTCGGCAAAGAAGATGTTGACCAGGGCCTCGTGGCGAACGAACTCGCGGACCTCTGCCGGGGAGCGATTCGGCCAGATACCCTCACCGACGATTCGAACCCGACGACCGAGGTGGCTCTCGGTAAAACGAAGCGCGGCGGGAATGATGTGGGCCGGGTTGCGGGCCACATCGGCTGCATCAAGGAACGTGATATCGCTCACGTCGTGGAGCGCGCCGCGGAGCTCCTCGACGTTCGGGCGCGGTGCAAACACAAGCGCCGGTTCCCCCTGGCACAAGCCCTGCTCGAGGAACGGCCTCACGCCGCTGACGAACTCGGTGACCCCGTTGTATGGCAGCGATGCGTGGACCAGTGGTCCATCCATCGTCGAACCACCAACCGATGTCATGGATGAAACTCCCATTGCGCGTGTCGTACCGATTGTCGGACAGCAACGAGTGTTCCTCGCAGTGCCGAGCTGTGAGCACAGATGCTCGTTGCAACCATACCTCAAGCGGGTGAGGTATGGCGGTCTGCCACGATCTGCGACTCGCGGGCGGCGGCAGCGAATATCCCCTTGCTCATCAGGCTCGACTCGGCCGACCGGCGCTGCAGATAGATCGAGGCCCGTGCCTGGTGGATCGACGCATCGTTGGGAGCGGCCCATCCGGCCTGATCGGCGAGGTGGCAGGCGAGGCGCAGGTCGCCGTCGCCGACGGCCTGTTCGGCGCGACGGATGAGCACTCCGGCGCCGCCCACGAGCTCGGCGATCACGGCCGCAAGATGGGCATCCGGTGACGGTTTCAAACGTGACGCGGCGCCGTCCCACCATCCGCCGAGCAGCCGCCAGATGTTGCGCACCACGAACTCGGGCTCGTCGTAGAAGGGGCGGAGATACGGCTTGGCCAGTGTGTCGGCCGGGACTCGCACCGAGTGCACGATTGTGTCGAGAGTGGCCCCGGCGTTCATCATCGCCATCACATCGGCCACCAGGTTCTCGAGCGCGGTGGCGGTCTCGTCGAGTACCCGGGCGATGCGCTCAGCCCCCTCGATGGGCAACCCATGCGCGGGTAGCAGCAACTCGGGTCCCTTGGCAATCATGGCCCGCAGCGCCCGCGCCCATTCCAGTGGGTAGCGCTGCACCTTCTGCGGGTTGCCCGCGTTCGGGAAGTTCCAGATCACGAAATCACCGCTCATCACCCATCGCCTCCCGGGCACCCACGCCCAGAGGTGGTCGTCGGTTTCGCCCCGTGCGTGATGCAATTCGATGGTGTTGTCACCCACCTGCAGTGTGGCGAAATCGCCCACCTCGCGATCGGGGCGCAGCGTGGCTCGGGGCAAGAATCGTCGGGCAGTGCTGGGTGAGGTGACGGCCATGCCGGGTTCGGTGTCGCCGATCGACAGGTTCAGCTCCCCCGCCACGCCACCGAACTGGCGGGCGTTGACGATCAGGTTCCAGTTGTTGGTGTCGTCGTAGCGGTCGAGCCGACGGTTGACGTTGCCATGGGCCACCACCAGTGGCAGCGGGTGGCCGTCACGCTCGGCTGCCGCGGCAAACCACGAGCTCCCGCCCACGTGGTCCGCATGGCCGTGGGTGTACACGAGGTGGCTGATCGGCTCGGGCGACCATTCCCGCGCCGACGCGACCACGGCGGCACCGGTATGCACCCCCGACGAATCGAAGGCCACGAGACCAGCCGTGGTGCGCATCAGCACGGAGTGACTGAAGCTCTCGACGATGGCGAGGCCGTCGGCCAATTCGCTCAACTCGTTGGTGACCCGATTGACCGGTTGATCGGCATGTCCCGAATCGATGATCCGTGATGACAACGTGAGGAGGTCAGCCATGATCTGACGGTACCCCCCCTCGACGCTGGCAGCGCAGGCCGGCGTCACGGCGCCGGGTGGCGTGTCGAAAAATGCACTGTGGCGGTGC
>JANOKQ010000735.1:0-10069 GCA_031419375.1 Acidimicrobiaceae bacterium | reverse complement strand
CCGGCAAAACACCGATGAGAGCCTCGGAGCCCGTGGAGCCACGGCCTGTCGAGAAATGCCCCGCCACGGTGGCTTTCTCGACAAGACGGTGCTCCACGGCAGGTGCCGGGCGATCCACAGCAGGCGTTCGGCGGTCGGGCGGGCCTGCAGCTCACGCCGGGGCAGGTGCCGGGTCAGGCGAGAAGGGCAGCTGCGGCGGATAGGCCGCTGAGTACGGCGCCTTCCACGCGTGGGCCGGCGAAGGCGTCGCCGGCGACGACGAGGTTGGAGCGATCGTCGGGTCCCCAGTGGGCCGCCGGCCAGATGTTGGTCGGCGTGGCGAATCGCCACCGTTTCAGCTGGCTCACCGTGACCACCGCGTCGCCGAGCCACGGTCGGGCGAGTTCCAGTAGCGTCGCCTCGGCGACGTCGTGGGGGTCGTCCCAGTGCGCTTCGCTCCACGTCGCGTTGGCATGGAAGGTCACCGCCGCAATCGTCGACACGCCCTTGGCCAGGTTGTCGCCGATGAACGTGAACGTCGGATCGGTCTGCGTCCCACCCGGCGGCGGAAGGGCGCTCGGCCGATCGAGCACGGTCAACAGTGTGAGGGTGCGGTCGTAGCCGGTGTGCAGCAGCTGCTCGGGCATGTGCACCCCGGCCGACACGAGCAGCGAGAACGTTTGCGGGACCGGGCAGGTCACGACGAGCGCATCGAACTCGGTGACCGAGGCGTCGTCGAGCTTCACCGACCACGGTCGCCGGCCCTGCTCGGCGTGCAGTGAGAACACGAGCGACCCGCACCGGACGTCGAGCCCTCGGGCGACATCGCGGGCGACCGAGTTCATCCCGTTCGTGCCGACGAATCGCGGGTATCCGTCGCCGCCGGGCTGGAAGCCACGACACCACTCGGTGACGACACCTCGTTCAACCCATCCGTCGACGACGCCCTGAAACTGGGGTGTGCGGGCGGTGAAAAACTGCGCGCCGTGATCAAGCGTGGCCGCGCCGATGCGCCGGGTTGCCATCCTCCCACCGGGCGAACGGCTTCGCTCGAACACCACCACGTCAAGCCCTGCATCGGCCAGCGCTCGGGCGGCGGTCAGCCCAGCGATGCCCGCGCCGATCACACCAACCTTCATCGCGGACGTCGTTTCGGCAGGTTGAGTGACCGGAGGCCTGCTCCTGCCACTGACCGACCGCCCATCCTCATCTCCGACATCGCAGTCCCTGGACTGGCGGTCGTGACGCCCGAGGGCTCACGCGGATTCGGCCAGCGCGGCGTGATCGGTCGCGACCCGCTCGGCTTTGGTGACCCTGTTCAAGAAGTCGATCAGTACCCGGTTGAAGGTGGCGGCGTGTTCGACCATGAACCCGTGCGCCGCACCCGAGATGACGACAAGCTCGGCTGTGGGGATGCGTTCGGCGAGCTCCTCGCTATCGCCGCGCGGCGTGAGGATGTCTTGGTTGCCGACCAGCACCAACGTGGGCACGGCGATGGTGGCCAGCTGATCGGCGATGTTTTCGTCGGTGGCCAGGATCGCCCGAACCTGAGCGACGAACGCGTGTGACGGACGGCCAAGCGCGAGCGGGCCGAGCCACCCGAACGTCGGCATCAGGCGGCGGAACGACCTGGGCCCGATGACCCACCGGGCGGCATCGCGGGTCATTGCCCCCATCCCCTGCTCGGTCGCCTTCGTGGCCCATCCACTGAGCAACTCGCGCCGCCACGGATGATGCTGACACGCCGTGCAGGCCAAGGTGAGCGACCGCACGCGACCCGGATGGCGCAAGGTGACGAGCTGCGCGATCGCGCCTCCCATCGATGCACCGACCACATGTGCGGTGTCGATACCGGCGTGGTCGAGCACGCTGATCGCGTCGTCAGCCATCTGGTCGAGGCTGTACTGGCCGAATGGTTTGTCGCTGCGCCCGGCCCCCCGGTTGTCGAGAGCGACAACCCGGTAGAACAGCGCGAGCACGTAGCGCTGCATGTCCCAGCCGTGCTTGTCGGCACCGAGACCCTGGATCATCAGCACCGCCGGGGTACCGGAACGACCGAACACCTCGTAATGCACGCGAATGCCGTCTGTGGTGCGGGCGTAGGGCATCAGCCTTCTCCGAGCCAATCGATCGGCGCCACACCCGTTTGCAGCCCGCCGAGCTCGTCGAGCATTTTCTGCAGGTGGCGCTGCGTTGCCTCGGCCAGTTCGATCTCGGCGAGCGGGCCCCGGCGTTGTCGTCGCGCGCGCACTGCTGGGCCGACCTCGGCGCGAGCAGCTCGTCCGAACATGTTGCTCATCGATGCCACGGGATACACGCCGACACCCGCGGCGACCGCGGCGCCGACCAGTTCAGCGTCGACGGCACCGGCATGGCGAAGGTGCGCAACGGCCCGAGTGGCAACGACGACGAGTTCGCCGTGGCGCAACGCGCCGCGGACCTCGATGGGGTCGTTGAGGAGCGCGCCGATTCGGCGCAGCAGCGGCCCGAACGGCGCGTTGTCGGGCCTCCCGACAAATCGGACCGGTCGCCCCGACGCGCGTCCAAGTGCCCACGAGACGTACAGCGCGCTGTAGGACAAGTGCCGTTCGTTGGTGACCAGCAGCGCGCCGACGCGGGCCGGGAGGTGATCGATACCGCCAACGGAAACGTTCCAGCGCATCGCGAGTAACGGTGACAACACGTCGACGAAGTTCTGATCGCGGCCCCAATCATCAACGGAGTTGCGTTGAGCCAACGGTCGCAGGGGCTCGGTGGCGGCACGAGCAGCCGCAGAGGCGGCGCTCGCGATGGCCCGCCGGGGAAGGTCGATCACGTTGGTCATGGTCACGCCACCACCGCAATGGGACGGGGCACGCGCACCACGGTTTCCCATGCGTAGAGCCGGTCGATGACTTCGGGGGTGGTGGAGTCGGGGATCAACCCGAGCGCCTCGGCAGCGTACGAGCCGTCGGCCAGCCGCCCGCGGTGCACCACTTCCATCACGTGGTCGGGCACCGGGGCCCCGCCGAAATGGGAGAGTCGCCTGGCGATCGCCCACTCGGGTCCGATCAACGGCAGCGGCACGCGCCGACCGCGAAGGATGGCCTGCAGCGCAGTGACCGCTCCGGGGGCAACCACGTTGACCGGCTCGGCCAGGCGGCGGTGTGCGGCGGCAACGATCGCCGCGGCGGCGTCGCTTTCGCGGATCACGACGAACGGCGGATCGGCGAGGATGCTGAAGGGCACCATCGGCTGGCGCAGAAGGCGACCGAGCGGGCTGGGGACGTGCGGGCCGAGCACGGGAGCCAGGCGGAGCGTCCCCACCGGGACGCCGATGCGGGTGCCGACGGCTACGGCGACACGTTCCAGGTCGGCGAGCATTCTGCCGAACTCGGAGGTCGGATTGGTTGGTGCGCTCTCGTCGGGACGGGTGAGTGAGTGGGCGCTTCGGCCGTAGACCTCGATTCCGCTCCGCACGACGATCGATTCCAGCGACGGGCACTCGGCCGCCGCACCCAGTACGGCTGCGGTGCAATCGTTGGTGAACCTGCGGGCCTGGGCGGTGCCGACCCGGGCGTCGGGCTCCCACACAGCGAGGTGAATGACCAGGTGCGGGTCGAAGGCGGTGACGACATCGACGATCCGTTCCCGATCAGCTGGTTCGACGCGGTGGAACACGGCCCGCCGGAGCCGACGACGTGGCGGATCGGCGTCGATGCCGACGAGCGAACCCACCCACGGCTCCGATTCGAGCAGCGACGCCACGAAGGAACCGAGCTCGCCACCCATCCCGCTCACGAGCACTCGTCGGCCTGGCATGTCAGGACGATAGCGCCCGCACGAGCGAACGGGAGTTCGTCGCGATCGGCGGTGGAACCTCAAGGGGCCGCCTGCCGTTGCCGATACCTGGAGGCATGGGCACGCGGACACACACGGCGGGGTCGGCGCGTCTCGTCGTCGAACCGCCAACGGCTGGGGCGCCGAGCCGGCTCCGGCGCAGGTCGTGGCAGTCGTATCGGCAGTGCCGAGGGTTCGCAGCCGTTCTGTCTCCGCTGCTGATGGTGGTGGTGGTGATGGTGGTGTCGACGATGGCGTTCGCCGCTCGCCCCGCTTCTGCCCAGGTGCCGGAGCGGGCCGGAGTCTGCGCGCGGACCTATGCCGTGGTGTCAGGGGACTTCTGGGGTCGTATCGCCACGAGGCACGGCGTGACGATCGACGCGCTGTTTGCGGCGAATGGTGCGGCGGCCAAGACGGTGCTGCACCCCGGCAACCAGGTGTGCCTGCCCGAGGCCGCGCCGGTCACCGCCACCCCGGCCCCGGCCCCGGCCCCGGCGACTGCGGCTCCCGCGGCGTTACCGGTGCAG
The DNA here is from genome assembly GCA_031419375.1 of Acidimicrobiaceae bacterium. GTDB lineage: Bacteria > Actinomycetota > Acidimicrobiia > Acidimicrobiales > Ilumatobacteraceae > VFMC01. The sequence goes on along the minus strand of JANOKQ010000735.1, from coordinate 5,744 downwards.
TTGGCGGCGTTCCCGGCGCAGGGATCATGCTGGTTCGGTGATACGTGGATGGCCCCCCGAGGCGCCGGCCGGGTGCATGAGGGCGTCGACGTGATGGCCAAGGCCGGCGCCTACATCTACGCCGTGCAGGACGGCACCTTGTCGAAGCAGACCTTCGATCGGCCCAACTCGCGTTCTGGCAATGCATGGTGGCTCACCGGGGCCGACGGGACGTACTACTTCTACGCGCACATGTCGGCGTTCGCGCCCGATCTCAAGGTTGGAACCAAAGTGGTGGCGGGCCAGATCATCGGCTACGTCGGCCGGACCGGCAACGCAGCCGGGGCCCACCTGCACTTTGAGATCCACCCCAAGGGTGGCGCAGCGATCAATCCAACCGCGATCGTCAAGGCGGTCGACGGCTGCAAGCGCACCGAGCCCTACGCGCAACCGGGTGGTGCCGTGCCACCGACACCGTCCACCGTGGCCCCCGCACCGCAGAGCTCGATCACCCCAGCCGCGACCGCGACCCCGACCCCGGCCGCTGGCCCGGCTATTGCGGTCGCGCCGTTGCCCGCGGCTGCGCCGTTGCCAGCGGCTGCGCCGATGCCCGTAGCCAACCTGGTCGCATCGCCGGCAAACGGTTTGCTGTGGCAGTTCTTCAGTCCTAAAGCGGCATTCGATTCGTCGTGGAACGGTCGGGCGCTGAGCGGCGGCGCTCGCCAGGCCATCCGTGTCGACAACCTTGCCGGGGTCCCATCCGGCACGTCGGGAGTGATCGTGCGCCTGACGGCCAGAAGCGCCGGGGCCGCCGGCTACCTCACGACGTACCCGTGCGACAACGGCGCACCTGCGGTGTCCATGCTGAACTTTCCGCCCGGCGGCACCGCTGTCGGCAGCTCGGTGGTCGAGGTGGTGGGCGGCACGATCTGCGTCACTGTCAGCGCGGCCGCCCGGGTCAAGGTGGAGGTTGTTGCCGCCCGCTCTGCCAAGGGCGTTGGTCTGCAGGCGGTCAGCGCAGTGCGGGCGCTCGATACCCGTGACACCGGCGGGAGGCTTGGCGGCTCGGTGCAGGCCGCGATCACTCCCGCTGCGCTCGGCGTCAACGCGGCAACCCAGGCGCTGACCGTGAGTGTCACCATCGTCAATCCGGCCTCAGCGGGCACGTTGTCGATCGGGTTCTGCGGGCAGGGCGGCTGGGCGGTTCCGTTCAACGCCGATCCGGTGTCGTCGTTCGCATTGACCATGCGCGTCAACAGCGCGGGGTGGTGCCTCACCTCGACGGTGGCGACGGATGTGATCGTCGACGTGGTTGGCAACTGGGGCGGCGGGAACGCGCCTGCCCCGATCGATCCGGTGCGCCTGTTCGATTCCCGCTCGACAGGGTCGCCCGTGCACCTGAGCCCGGTGAGTGTCCCCGTTTCCGGTGGCGCCACAACGGTAGTGCTGTCGATCACCACGGTGTCCGGTGCGACGGGAAGCTCCGTGTTCGCCGTGCCGTGCGGCGAGGGTCGCAGCGCCGGCACCGTGATCGCCACCTCGCCAGGACGGGTTACGACAGCGGTCGTCCCGGTGCGGGTCGGCAACGGGGCCGTCTGCATCTCGGCCCTGCAACCAGTGGACGTGATCGTCGACGTGGTCGCCGCAGCCTGAACGGTGCGCCCGCGCAAGCGTCACGTCAGCGCAGCTTCACGAATCCTGTTTGAGTGCAGTGTCGACCGACAACGCGGCCGCCACGACGAGGGAGTTCAACGGTTGCGCGAGCTGCTGGTGGATCTGCACCACGTAGTTGTCGGCCGTGGTGAACAGCGCCTTGGCGACGCCCTCGAAGGTCTTGGTGATGCGCGCCACCTCCGCCCCGGTGTGGTCTTCGACGCGGAAGTTCCAGGCCCGCCAGTTTTCGGCACGGATCGAACCGTACGTATGGCCGCCGGCCTGCAACGAGAAGTGGATCTTGCCGATCATGTTGTCCTGCACGATCCGTCCGATCTCGAGATCGCTGGCGTCGCTGACGATCACAGTGCTCTTCATCACCTTGGCCGGGCGGGTGATGCGCAACAGCACCGCCCCAGAGGCGTCGGTGATCTCGAACTTGTGGGTCATGAACTGATCGAGGTTGCTGACCAACCGGAGCACCTTCTTGGCGGCGCTCTGGCCGACCTGGTTGACGGCTGCGATTTGGCGGCCGCTGCGATCGAACACGCCGTACTGGTTGTTGAGCTCGATGAGCTTGGCCTTCTGGTTGACCACCAGCACCGGTTCGTCGAAGATGCTACCCGTGCCCTGGAAGGCCATCTCGCCGAGGTTCGCGCTTCGCCACGAGCCGTCGCCGGCGAGTTGCCGTTCGATCTTGCTGGGGTCGCCCTCGTTGCCGACCGACAGCGCACTGTCGATCCGGTCCAGGCCGGTTGACGCGCCACCTTGGATCTGGCCGCCGTGGGTTTGGCCGCCAGCGCCGTTCACCGGATCGGTGCCGGTGACGCCGTTGTCACTGATGTGATCGGTCCAGGCGGTGCCGTTCCAATACCGGTGCTGATGGCGTTGCGTGGGATCGGGGTACCAGTTCGCCGGGGTTGAGCTCATCGGCACACTGTAGGTGCGCCGGTCACCACGCCAAGCGGACGCTCAGCGAAGGCTGGGGGCCATCAAGATGACTTCACGACCGAACGGATCGAGTTGGCGTCCTGCGATGCGTTCGATCACGGTGATCGCTTGCGACGGATCATCGACGAGGCCGCTCCACCGGATGTAGCCACCCATGATCCCGACGAGGCGATCGTCGACTATCTCGTTGTGCACGATGACTTTCACACCACGTTCCAGCAGTTCGTTCATCTCGCCGTAGAAGCTCTTCAGCCACACCCCGAGGTCGTCGAGACCGGTGTAGGGTCGATGCCGGTAGGGCATCGACAGCTCGTCGTAGTTGTGCAGGTTGTGGGGCGCCGGGATGATGCTGAGCAGGCAGCCGAAACCGTTCTCGCGCAGCCAGATGATCTCTTCCTGGCGGCGGACGCGACGGTGATTGTCGCCGCAGCCCCCAGGGCGCTCGCACATGGCGAGCTTGTCTTTCATGATCCAGGTGAAGTTACGAGGAGTGATGCCGAGGGCCCACTTCCCACGAAGGCGAGGTGGCATCAGGAACTCACAGGTCGGATCGGACGAAACGTACTCGTAGCAAGGGGCTCAGGTTATCCCGAGTGCTCGCCGTTTCTTGTGGGCGATTCCGAGAGATCGGGCACGATCGATAGGCGCTGGTGGTGACGCTGCACCCGCCTCGCTCCAGCGATCTCGCACGCGATCGCTGTGCCAGCGACCACGTCGAGTACTCGGGCCACGGTGGCCAGGTCGGGCGGGTGCCGGTGCGGATCGAGCTCGGTGAGCCACCGCCTGATCGCCCGGCGAGCGAGCGCGACGGGGGCCAACGCCATCACCCGGGCGTCGGTCGGGTCGAGCTGCGCTGCCAACTCGTCGAGCAGATCGGTGTCATCGCGGATGATGTCGGCCTGGCGGCACAGCACCGGCACGAGGTCGCGCGCCGACGTCTCGGTCAACAGTGGCAGCACACGGTGCCGGATCCGGTTGCGGGCGAAACGCAGATCACGGTTGCTGGGATCATCAACCGTCTCGAGGCCTAGGTCGTGACACAGCGAAACGGTTTCGGCGCGGCGCACGGCGAGCAGCGGTCGCCGGAATCCGGGACGCATCCCGGCAAGGCCGGACCCGGCCGCGCCGCGCAACACGTTGAGCAGCACGGTTTCGGCCTGATCGTCGGCCGTGTGCCCGGTCAGTACATCGGGTGGTAGGACGCCGTAGCGGGCCGACCGCGCCCGGGCCTCCAAATTTGGGCCAGGCATGACGTCGACGGATACCCGACGAAACGTCGCGCCCACCCGAGCGCACGTGGCCGCCACGAGGTCGGCTTCCGCGGCCGAACCTGCGCGCAGACCGTGATCGACGTGCACCGCAGTGACAACGCAGCCCGAGGCGATCGCGAGCGCCACGAGCGCGGTGGAGTCGGCACCTCCCGACACCGCACACGTGACCTCGGTCGTCGGGGGCGGGAACGTGCACCGCCGCAGCAGGCCAGCGATGGCTGCCGAAACCGGTTCAGTCTTCGTCGCCGCGCCGGTTTCGCTTGCCGGGGTACTGCTGGGAGGTCACGACTTTCAGGTACGCGGCGACGAGGCCGACGACGGCAACGATGCACACGAGGGTGAGCAGTACACCGATCCACCAGTGCCAGATGTTTGCGGCAAGCATCCGGTCAGCGTAGCCACCGCCGCCCGGTTCAGGTGGATTCGTCGAGGTCGCTGAACGCTTCGCCGAAACACGCCTCGATCTTGGCCAGCAACGCGGGCGGCATTTCGTCGTTACGACATTTCTGGGCGACGACGATCTTCAGCTCGGCGTGGAAGTCGAAGGTCTGCAAACAGTCGGGGCAGCCCTCGAGGTGGCCGTGAATCGCGACACGGGTTTCGTCCGAGAGCTCGCTGTCCAGAAAGCGGTCAAGTTCGCGAAGCGTGTCGTTGCAATCAGCCATGCGTCTTCACGTCCTGGTCTCGAGTTTCGGGCAGGTCCGGCGTTGACGGAACTGCGGGTTCGGGGCTGGCCACCGCGGGTTCTGTCAACCCACGCGCGACGGCGTAGTCGAACAACGCCCGCTGCATCGCTTTTCTTCCACGGTGCAGTCGCGACATCACCGTGCCGATAGGGATGCTGAGCATCTCGGCGATCTCCTTGTAGGCGAATCCCTCCACGTCGGCGAGCAGCACGGGCAACCGGAACGACTCGGGCAGGTCTTCGAGCGCCCGCTTCACCTCGTCGTCGGTGAACAGATCGAACAGCTGATCCTCGGCACTTCTCGAGGCGTTGTCGAGCGCACCGAGCCGGCGGTACATGTAGAGGTCCTCGACATCGGCGAGTTCGGTCTCTTGCGGCCGCCGCTGCTTGGCCCGGTAGGTGTTGATGTAGGTGTTGGTCAGGATGCGGAACAGCCATGCACGCAAGTTGGTGCCCTCTTGGAAGTTCCCGAAACCGCGGAAGCCACGCAGATACGTCTCTTGGATCAGGTCCTCGGCGTCGGCATTGTTGCGGGTCATCCGCAACGCGGCGCTGTACAGCTGTGGCGCGTACTGCATCGCCTCGGCTGCGAATGCGTCTCGATCGGCCATAGCAGCGACCCTACGCCACGGTGCGAACCGGCGGGAGTTGCGACGGGTCGGGTGTGGCCGGAACGCGAGCGCCGCCAGCTATCGGTGATGGTGATGTTCGCGCCGTTGGTATCTCTAGAAGCTATATGCAATATAGGTTCTGCGGGTTGATTCGCTACGAACTGGTGTACGATTAAGGTATGTCGCCGGACTCGGACCACAGCTTCAACGACGACCGCGACGACCCGTGCGGTGGTCGGGTTGTGTCGCCGGAGGAGTTCGTTGACGCGTGGGCTGCCCATGAACGTGAGGGCGCCCGGTTAGCACTGGATGCGGTCAGGATCGCGGCTGGTGGGATGTGGGATGTGGGATGTGGGATGTGGGCTGGGGATGGGCATGTGTCGATGGGGACGTGGTTGCGTGACCGGTGCCGGATGCGGTCCAGTGAGGCGTCGCATTTGTTGCGCGATGGCCGGTTCCTGGCAGCCAACACCGTCGTTGCCGCGGCGGCGGTGACCGGGCGGTTGTCGGCCGGGCAGGTCCGGGCGCTTCGTGTGGTGGTGACGCCTGCGACAGCGGACTGGTTCGTGGAGCATCAGGAGATGCTGGTTGGTG
>JANOKQ010000734.1:0-5017 GCA_031419375.1 Acidimicrobiaceae bacterium | reverse complement strand
GCGCTCTTCGAGCGCGCGAGTCGTTCGCAGTCGAGCTCCGGCTACGACGCCAGGATGGCGAGTTCCGCTGGACGATCAATTCGGCTGCGGCCCGCTTCGCTGCCGACGGGGGATTCCTCGGCTACGTTGGCTCCGTCATCGACATCCACGACCGCGTCGTCGCAGAGGATGCGGTGCGCGCCAGCGAAGCGTCCGAGCGGCACCGCCGGCAACGTGCCGAGTTGCTCGCCGAGATGATCTCCGAGATCGAGACCATCCCGAGTGGTCGTGGCCGCCGTCGGCGTGTCGTGGAGATGCTGGTCCAAGGATTCGCCGATGTCGCGGTGATCGACGTGGATGACGTACGCGAGGTCAGTGCGAGCGCTAGCGCTGCCGACGTTGCCCCGCTGCTGTTCGACAGCGACGCGGCGAACGCCGAGACCCCGTGCGCGACACGGATCGAAGCACCAATCGTCGTCGGTGGCGACCATTTCGGAACGCTGATGGTCGGCCGGAGCGCCGAGCCATTCAACGACGACGACCGCGCGTTCATCGCCATCGTCGCCGAGCGCATCGGGGTCGTCCTGAACGCGACGCGCCTGCGCGACCGTGAGCACCAGATCGCTCTACGGTTGCAACGCGCCCTGCTCCCCGACACGGTGGTCCAGCACCCTCGGGTGGAGATCGCCGCCCGGTATGCGGCGGGCGATCAGATGCTCGAGGTCGGTGGCGATTGGTATGACACCGCCGTGCTCGACGACGGCAACGTGCTCGCGGTGGTCGGTGACGTGGTCGGCCACGACCTCGACGCGGCGGTGATGATGGGCCGGTTACGGGCAGTGTTCGCCGTGCTCGCGACACGAACCTCGCAGCCTGGTCAGCTCCTGCGCGAACTTGACGAGTACGCGCGTGGGGCGGCAGATTTGACGACGGCGTGTTGCATCGTGGTGGACCCGGACACGGGCCAGCTGACGTACTCATCGGCTGGGCACCCGCCCCCACTGGTCGTCTCCCCGACCGGCGAGACGCGCTGGTTGGAGGGTGGCCGCTCCACCCCGCTGTGCGTGGGGCCGCTGTTGGACAGGCCGGAAGATACCACCACGGTCGAGCGCGGCTCGACGGTGATCTTGTACTCGGACGGGCTGGTCGAACGGCGGGGACTGATCGATATCGGTCTCAGCCGACTCGAATCGGCTGCGGCTGCACTCTGCGGGCTTCCGCTCGAACGCCTCGTCGACGAACTGATGGTTCATCTGGATACCGCCACCGCCGGCGACGATGTGGTGGTCGTCGCCGTTCGGTTGAGGTAACGCTTCGGTGGGCAGTAGTCCTTTTGCGACGGCCACTTCCGCGCCGACATCGAGGTGGTGAGGCTCATGGATGATGACGATGACATGCGGGAGTTGGTGCGCCGACTGGCAATGGCCGACGCTGACGCGTGGGAAGCGATCTTTCGTCGGTCCGACCCGCGTCTGGTTGCAGTCGCTCGTCGCCGTACGTCGTCGCTGCCAGCGGCCGAGGACGCCGTGAGCGAGACGATGGTGCGGGCCTTGCAGCGCATCGACCGCTTCCGTTGGGACGGCGCCGGCTTCGAACGCGTGGCTCGTTGGTATTCTTCGCAACGTAGTGTTCGAGGGGTATCGCAGCGATGCCCGCCATCGTCGAGATGTGGGGGCCATCTCGGTCGAGCCGGGGGTTGACGAGGCAGGACCACTCGACACACTGACGATTGCAGAGGAAGCTCACCACGTCCGACTGGCGTTCGCCAGATTGACCCCCGAGGAACAGGAACTGCTCGAGCTTCGCGTGGTGGCGGGGCCCTCGTCCGATGTGCCGCACACGTACTCGACAAGAAACCGGGCACGATCCGAATGGCGCAGGCGCGTGCCCTTGACCGGCTGTCCTCGATCACCCAATCGGGCCCGACAACCATGGAATACCCGGCCTCCGAGTCAAGGAAAGGGTCGTCCTTGGTGGCCACCCCCGCAACCAACCAACACCAACAGACAACCGGCCCACACGCGCGCTTCCCGCCAATGCTCAGACATCGAGATCACACCTCCTCATCTCCACTCGGTCTGACTGCCCAGTACCCCACGGAGGTCGAGTGTAAATCCCGCGAGCGGGTCCCACCGAGAGTCCAGCTCAGATGGATGCGTTCATCGCCTGGTCGATCCCCGCGCCGGGCTCGGACGGTCGCCGCTCCATGCGAATCGACGCTGAAGAATCCTCTGCAACGATTGCGCAGTTCCGGCCCGCGTCCTTGGCCTTGTAGAGAGCGTCGTCGGCCATACGGATCAGTTGCTCGACCTCATACGAGAGCGTCGTGTCGCTCACGCCGAAGCTCGCCGTGAACGGTGGCACCCCCCCTCCGGACAGCGCGAGGTCGAGCTGCATCCGGATGCGATCGATCACCTCGACAGCCGCCCAGCGGTCGAGACCGGGGAAGACAAACAGGAACTCCTCGCCGCCCCACCGGGCGACGAGATCGCCATCCCTGACCACCTGGGAGATCGTCTGCGAAAAGACCCTCAAGGCTCGATCGCCGGTTTCGTGACCGAAGGTGTCATTCAGCATCTTGAACCGGTCGAGGTCGGCCATGACCACGGCCGCGGTGGTCTGCTGCAACACGAGCGAGCGCAACCGCTCCTCGGCATCCCGGCGGTTCGTCAGCCCCGTGAGCCCATCGGTCGTCGCATGCAGTTGCGTGCGGGTGAAGGCCCTGACCGTGCCGATGCGGGTCCCGCCCAGGGTGGCCAGGGTTGTGAGACGCTGAATCTGCTCGGCATCAGGCGGCTCACCGTCGGGCGCCGTGGTATGCAGCACGCCGAGCGCCTTGCCCATGAAGCTGACCGGCACGCACGCCGCGGAGCAGTCGCTGCCCGGCCGGTTACGGAGGTGCGGGCAGGCGTTGAGCGCCCGGCTCGACTCGAACGACACCGCATGGCCGCGTCGCACGGCGACGCAACTCCATGGTGACTCGACGTCACAGCAGGGAGCGCCGGCCTGCGGGCTGAGGGCGGCCCGCTCGAGGTGGGCATTCGAGGAGTCAGCGACGAGCATCTCCATCGGCAGCGTCGGGTCGATCTCGCTCATGGCCAGCGAGATCATCTCGAACGCCTCCGCCTCGGTGTCGGCCATCTCGAGGGCCTCGGTGAGACGGGTCCCGAAGGAATCGCGCTGCGCGTCCGCCTCGAGGCGTCCGATCATCTCCTGCAGCGAGTCGGCCAACGCGTTGAACGACTGGGCTAGCTGAGCGATCTCGACCGCACCCCCCTCGGATGCCCTCACGACGAGATCACCGGTCGACATGGTCTCGGCGACCGATCCCAGGAGCCGGAGTGAGCGGGTGATCGAGCGTCGAACCACGATGGTGATCCCGATGAGGAGCACAGCGCCGATCGCCGCGCCGAACAACGACTGGAGGCGGGCGCTGGCGATACCAGCCGCGGAGACCGCCCGGGCCTCCGTCAGCGCCGCGGCGAGCGACTCGGTAATGCCCGCTAGCACGTCCTCGACCTTGTCCGACTCGATGTCGTAGATCGACAGCGCTTCCGGGCCGTCGACAGCCCGGCCGAGGGTGTCATTGGCGGCGGTGAGCAGTGACTGGTATGCGAAACGGCCCTCGTCGATCAGGCGATCGAGCACCGCTGGAAGCTCGAGCCGGTCTAGACCCGCCAGGTCGGCCGCAACGTTCGCTCCGATGTCGATCAACTCCGTCTGGGGCGAGGTGACCGAAGCCGCACTGGGTTCGACGAAAGCAAGCCTGACCGCGGCATGCAGTGCGTCGTGCTGCATGTCGAGATCCTGGTGGTAACGCATCGCCTCGGAGATCACCTTGAGCTGGACCAGGTCGGCGTCGGCGTTGGCCAGGGCCCTCTCCGCAACGAAGTAGTTCAGCCCGAACAGGCAGAGCCCGGCCAGGCTGACAGCGCCGAGTTGTCGGCGGATCGTAGAACGCCGCGATGTACGTTGCTGACGGGGCCACATTTGGTTCACGTTTGAATATCGACTTCGGCGTTGCGCACTTTAGGTCATTTAGCCTGGATCCACCGCCCGGCGGGGTTGGTGTGGGTCGCGTATCCGCGTTGGAGGTCTCCTGAGCTGGGACGATTGATGTTTCTTACCTCATCGTGAGCCACGACCCAGGAGACACTTCCAGTGACGCGAGTATCGCACGATATTGGTCGGCCTCAACACAACTGCGGATGTGATTGGCGCTCTCACTGCAGAGAAACACGAACCGCGCGGCGGCTTGGTCGGGTGTGGTGAATCCCAGATCGCGTGGCGTCGGGGGCGGATTGCCTTTCGCCTCGGAGCGTTGGCGGGCGCCGGCCATGATCACCTCGGTCATGTCCGTGGCCACCGCGGGAGTCACGGCGTTCACCCGGATGCCGTAACGATCGAGTTCCACATCCCACGCGTCGAGCAAGCCGAGCTGTCCCGCTTTGGCTGCGGCGTAGTTGGACTGACCGATCGTTCCGATGAACGCCGCGGCCGAGGTACCTGGAGCAGTAGACCTCCGCCCGTGTGCTGCATGGCTCGTGCGGCGTGGCGTGACACCGACCAGGTCCCCCCGGAGGTCCACGGCGGACTCCACACACGTGCTCACCAGTCGCTCGGCGACGGCGTCGTCGGCCACCGATCCGAGGACGCTGACAGACGGCGCCTTGGTGGCCGCGACCAAGGCCTCGGTCTCGCCCAGCGCGTCCGGGTTGGTGCCGTTGATCACGACGCTGGCCCCGGCCTCGGCGAGAGCTACGGAAATGGCTCGTCCCAATCCTCGCGATGGCCCGGTGACCACGATGCGCCGACCGGTCAGGACGCCCGCTGGTGGTTCTGATGATGAATCTGGCGATGGGCCTGATGATGGGCCGGTCATGGGATCATCCTCCGGTGTAGTTGGGTGGGCGCTTGGCGGCAAAGGCGCGCATGCCCTCTTTGAAGTCGTCGCTCCGGACTGCCAACTCCTCGGTGATGGCCTCGGAACGAAGCGCGTTGTGCAGGCCCACCTCGAGGTTCTGATGCAGCAGTTGCT
>JANOKQ010000733.1:0-1831 GCA_031419375.1 Acidimicrobiaceae bacterium | reverse complement strand
GTCTGCCCGGCGAAAGCGAGCCGCGTACCGGGGCGGTGATCGCAGTCGATGCGCCGAACGACCTCGCGTTGGTACGCATCGACGCCGACGACCTCGATGTCGCGGTGTTCGCCGATCCTGACGACATCCGTGTCGGCGACGAGGTGGTCGCCGTCGGCTACGCGCTCGACCTCGATGGGGACCCGAGCGTCACCCGCGGCGTCGTCTCGGGGCTCGGCCGGACCTTGAACACTCGCGACGGCGCACTCAACGGTTTGATCCAAACCGACGCGGCGATCTCATCCGGCAACTCCGGCGGACCGTTGCTCAACGCCGCCGGCCAGGTGATCGGGATCAACACCGCGGTTGCCTATAGCGATGTCACCACCGCTGCCAACAGTGTCGGTTTCGCGATTGGAGTAGGCGAACTGCTGCCCGAGATCGCCGATCTTCGGCTCCTTGCCGACGGCGAGTCACTCGAACAGGGTTATCTCGGTGTCGCGCTCGTTGGTCGCCTTGACGGTGGTCGGGGCGCGGTGATCACCGAAGTCGAGGCTGGTTCGCCGGCCGACCTGGCCGGCATCCGGACCAACGACGTCATCATCGCGGTCGACGGTCAGTCGATGGTGGGTGACGCCGATCTGATCGGAACGATCCGCGATCTTCGTCCCGGTGTCACGGTGACCGTCGAGTTGCTGCGTGACGGAAAGGCGCGTGAGGTTTCGGTCACCCTCGTGCGTCGAGCCGACTGACACGACCGCCGGGACCACGACCGCCGGGACCACGACCGCCGGATACTCGGAACGCCGTGGGCGTGGGCACGCGCGTACGGTTCCGGCGATGCGGGACCTCGATGAGCACCTTGGTGGGAAGCGGCCGTTCGGGCTGAACTACTGGCCTCTCGCCGAGGACGCCCCGACGATCGAGGTGCGCCGCGAATCGATCCGGCTCGTGTCGCCAGATGGGGCGTTGGTGCGTGGTGTGCTGTGGACGCCGCCGGCTGGTACACCGTGGAAGACGGCCGTGATCCTCAGCCACCCGCGAGGAGATTTCAGCGTGCACTACGCGTGCCCGCTGCTGGCCGCCGCCGGCTACGCGGTGCTCGGGTTCGGCACCCGCTACATGAACAACGACACGGACTGCTTGCATGAGTCGTGCATCGTCGATGTCCAGACCGTGCACGACGAGATGCGTCGGCGCGGCGCGCAGGCGGTGGTACTGCTCGGCAATTCCGGCGGCGGAAGCTTGATGGCGCTGGCCCAAGCCGATCTCGGCATCGGTGACGGTTGGATCGGAATGGCCGCGCACCCCGGTGAGGGCGTGTTCATGCTGCAGGTGATCGACCCATCCGTGGCCGACGAGGCCGACCCGTTCGCCACGATCGCCGAGCTCGACATGTACCACCCCGACAACGGCTGGCGACCGTGGCCCGAGCCGTGCAGCTACGACCCCGGCTGGCTGGCGGGCTACCGCGCCGCCCAGGTGGCTCGCGTCGCGCGCATCGACGCCATTGCCAAGGCTTCGATCGACGACGCCACCGGCGCGGCGGGTCGGCTCCGCACGATCGACAAGGCCACCGACCCGCTGAGTTACCGCGAGCACCGTCGTCGGGCCGTGTTCACGAAGTATCTGACCATTTACCGCACCCTGGCCGATCCGGCGTACCTCGATCTCGACATCGACCCCGACGACCGACCGATGGGTTCGCTGTTCGCCTTCCCCGATCCGTTCGATGCCAACTATGGCCGCGGCGGCCTGGCCCGCACGATGACCGCCCGCGGGTGGCTGAGCACGTGGTCAGGTCTGTCCGGCCACGCCAAGCTGGCCGACACGATGCCACGCGTGACCGTGC
>JANOKQ010000732.1:0-2414 GCA_031419375.1 Acidimicrobiaceae bacterium | reverse complement strand
TCATCGCCTGGGCCAATGGCACCGCGGTTGCTGGCCAGCGCAGCGAACCCTCGCAACGGCGCCTCAGCGGTTGGACATCATCGGGACCGATTGTCATTGACGATCCCGGATCGCGGTACGCGTTCACCGTCGTCGACACCGGTTTGGTCGAGCTGGACAAGTTCTCGAAACGAACCATCGTGATCAATCCCGATGGTTCTGCCGCCGATGGCGTGGGCACCCTCGACGAGAGCGCCGATGTCGCTGGGATCTTCTCGTCCAACGACGCCACGAGTCGTCCGCTTGACGACGATCAGGTCAACGAGCCGCCCATCGCCCGGCCCGACCAGATCACGACGCGTACCGGTCGCTCCGTCACCATTGGCGTGCTGTCCAACGACGTTGACCCTGACGGCGATCCGCTGTCGGTGATCGATGCCGGCCCGCTCGACGCTGCCGACGGGGTGGTCACCGTGCTCGAGGGGAGCCGCGTCAACTACGCCTCGCCGGATACCTCAGCCGACCGGTCGATCTCGTTCGACTATCGCATCGCTGACATCGGCAACCTGGAATCAGCATCCACCGTCACCGTGGAACTGATCGGGAGCGGTCGCAACACCGCCCCGGTGCTGGCCGACGACCGAGCCGTCACATTGGTCAACACACCGGTCGATGTTGCCGTGCTCGACAACGACTTTGACAACGAAGGCGATCCGCTTTCTGTCACCTCGCTCAGCCAACCCGAACATGGGTCATCGGCAATTGGGGATGCGGGCGTTCTCCGGTACGAGCCGAGCGCCGGGTTCACCGGCACCGATCGGTTCTCCTACACCGCCCTCGACGGTTACGGCGGCGAAGCGACAGCAAACGTCGACGTGGTCGTCGAAAATGCTGCGGGCGCAAACCGGCCGCCGGTGGCGCTCGATGATCGCGCCTCCACGGCTGCGAATCAGCGTGTGCAGATACAGGTGTTGGCCAACGACTCCGATCCCGATGGCGACGCGCTCCGACTGATCAGCGTGTCGAACGTCCCCGGAATCACCGTGACGATCACGGCTGACCAGGTTGTCGATGTGGTGCCGGGCCCAACCGTCGCGGGACTGGTGGCATTTGACTACACCGTCGCCGACGCCGAGGGCCTGGAAGATACGGCGCGGGTCGCCCTGTTCGTCGAGCCAGTGACCACGGTGCAGCCGCCAACCGCAGTCGACGATTTCGTGACCTCGGCCTCGGTCCCGACCACCATCGACGTCGTGGCCAACGACGTCGACCCCTCCGGGAGCCAATTGGTCGTCGACTCGTGGACGCAGCCGCCGGCGGGCCGCGGCACCGTTACACGCGTCTCGCCGACCACGGTGCAGTTCACCCCGGTCGTCGGAGCGACGGGGACGGTGCGGTTCACCTACACGGTGATGAACGCGGACGGCCTGGCGGCCACGGCGACGGTGTCGGTCGAGGTGACCCCGCGCAGCGGCTCCACGCCGTTGGCCCGCAACGACAGCGTGCAGATCTTCCCCGGTGAGGTCGCCACGGTTCGCGTGCTCGACAACGACAGCCATCCCGACGGGCTGCCGTTCGACTTCGCCGGCCCGCCGGTGACCCGGAGCGGTGCGGCCACGGTCAATGCCGATCGGGCGATCGTATTCACCCCCCCGAACGGTGAACTCACCACCTACGTACTCACCTACACCATTCAAGACGCGTTCCAGGCCCAGTCGCGAGCAACGCTGTCGGTCACGGTGGTTGCCCGCCCGACGTCGAACACCCGACCGATTGCCTTGCCGGATCTGCAGACCGCGCCCTACGAGACAGCGGTGACCATCGATGTGCTGTCCAACGACATCGACCCCGACGGAGACGTGTTGCGCATTGTCAGCATCGGCGCTGCGTCGCAAGGGCGCGCCGAGATCACATCGGGGCAGATCCGCTACACGCCTCCGGCCGGGTTCGCCGGTGCGGCGACGGTGTCCTACGTCGTGGCCGACCCATCTGGCGAGCAGGCATCGGCGACAGTGACCATTGCGGTGGCTGAACGGATCCGTGTCGCCCCCGTGGCCAACCCCGATCTCCTCACCGTCGTCGTCGGGACAACCGCCATCGTCGCGCCTCTGGTCAACGACGTCGATCCTGATGGAACGAACGCAACACTGCGGCTGTCGGCAGTCGGCACGCCATCGCCGGCCGGAGGGGTGACCGTGGTCAACACTGGCGGCACGGTTCGGGTGACTGCTCTGACCAACGCTGGGACCTACACGATGTCCTACGTCGTGACCGATGTCGATGATCAGACCGCGGTCGGCACGATCACGGTCGTGGTGCAACCGCCGCCCAACGCTGCGCCCATTGCCACGGCCGATGCCTTCGCAACGCTGTCGGTGCCGTCGGTCATTGCCGTGCTGGACAACGACCTCGATCCCGATGGCGGCGTCCTGACG
>JANOKQ010000731.1:0-2338 GCA_031419375.1 Acidimicrobiaceae bacterium | reverse complement strand
CGCTCGTGGGGTTCGGCGCAGCTGCGAGCTGATCGTAAGTCAACGGCAAACACTTACAAACAAAGGGGAATCACATGGGACGGATCAGGTACGGGGGACGCACGCCAGACCAACTGCGCAACCGCGAGTTGGAAACGACCTCGGTGCAGACGTGGGCGACCACGCTGACCGCCGTGTACGAGACCGACCCCGAGGCGTTGGCTGCGGTGCTGCCCCAGCCGCTCGTCGCCTCGGGCGAACCCCTGGTGCGGGTCACGTTCGCGTCGGTCGACATCGGCCATGGACGGCCCCCGTTCGGTGCGGGCACGTTCGCCGTCGAATGCATGCACGACGGCATGGTCGGTGGGTACCCGTTGGTGATGCCGATGACCACCGAGCAGGCCGTTGTCGGCGGGCGCGAGACCTTTGGTGAACCGAAGAAGCTTGGTGACGTCACCCTCGTGCGCGACAGCGACGCGATCGGCAGCGTGGTGCGCGGGGCGATCACGCGCATGGGTGTGACGTATGAGGAGATCAACGGCACGATCGCCGCCGAGGAACCACTCACCCCCGACCGGCGGCGCACCGACTTCTACTTCAAGTTCCTGCTCGATCCGTCGGGCAAGGGTTTCGACAACGATCCGTGGCTGGTGCACTGCCATCGCGACGAACAAACCCGTGGGGTGTGGAAGGTGGACGGTGAGATCACGTTGCGCGAATCGATGTTCGACCCGGTCATCGACCTCCCCGTTCGCCGCGTCCGTTTCATCGAGTTCGCCGAGCGGTCCAGTTCGCAGCACGGCGAACTAATCACGACGGTCCCCGGCGAATGGGTGCGCCCGTTCGTGCACCAGCGCTACGACGACCTGTCCGTGGTGGGGGCCGACTAGTGGAACACTTCGACGGCCGTGTCGCGGTCGTCACCGGTGGCGGTGGCGGACTCGGCCGGGCGATGGGGGAGCGCTTCGCCCGTGAGGGCATGCACGTCGTGCTCGCCGATGTGCAGGCCGACCTGCTGGCGCAGACGGAGCGCGAGCTGCGCGATGAGGGTCTCGACGTGCGCGGCGTGGTCACCGATGTCACCAGCTACGGCTCCGTCGAGGCGTTGCGCGACCGGACGCTCGAACTGTTCGGCGGGGTGCACGTCGTGTGCAACAACGCCGGCATCGGTGCCGGTGCCGAGGGCCGCATGTGGGAGCACGAGCTGAACGACTGGAAGTGGGCGATCGCGGTCAACGTGATGGGCGTGGTGCACGGCATCAACGCGTTCGTGCCGGTGATGCTCGCCCATGGCGATGAGGGCCACATCATCAACACGTCATCCGGCAACGGGGGCGTCTCCCCGCTACCGAGCACCCCGCAGTACGCGGCCACCAAGGCCGCCGTCGTCACCATCACCGAGTGCCTCTACGGACAACTGCTCGAAGTCGGTGCCGCAGTCTCGGCGTCGGTGCTGTTCCCCGGGCCGCACATGCTGCGCACCGGACTGTTCGAATCGTGGCGCTCGCGCACCGACGAGTTCGCCAAGCAGCGACCGCGCGTCACCCCGTACACCACGGTCGAGCAGATCGAGGAACAGATGACCGCGGCCGGGATCGCGATCGCCTACACCCCGGTCGAGGAGGTTGCCGAACGAGTGGTCGTGGCCCTGCGCACCAAACAGTTCTGGATTCACGCCGACAGCGAACGAACCGATCTGCAGATCAATGCCCGAGCCGCCTCGATGCTGGCGCGGGCCAACCCGACCTACCTCCGGGCCGTACCCGGCTGAGCAATCGAGACACATCCGATGAACGCAGCACCCCAGCCCAACGATCCGTACGTGATCGTCTCCGCCGACAGTCACGCCGGCCTGCCGACGGCGGACTACCGCCCGTACCTCGACAGCAAGTACCACACCGAGTTCGACGGGTTCCTCGCCGAACGCCACCTTGCCCTCGCGGCGATGACGCAGCTCGGGGTGCGCAACGAGGACTACGCCAAGCGCTGGTTCGAAGAGCACGAGGAAGCGTTGCGCGGCGGATGGGATGCGACCCGACGGGACCAGGAGCTCGACGGTGATGGTGTTGCCGGCGAGGTCGTGTTCCCCGATGCCGATGCGGTCGAGAGCCGCACGTGCGTGCCCTTCGGTGCCGGCCTCGGCATGTCGGGCGACATGAACCCCGACCTTGGCCTCGCCGGCGCGATCGCTCACAACCGGTGGCTCGCCGAGCTGTGCTCGAACAGCCCCGAGCGGCGTCGTGGCGCCGCCCTCGTGCCGATCACCGCCGAGTTGTCGAAGGTGCTGGCCGAGATCCGCCGGGCCAAGGACAGCGGGCTCGGCGCGGTGATGATCCCGGCGATGTGGGTGGATCAGAAG
>JANOKQ010000730.1:0-2498 GCA_031419375.1 Acidimicrobiaceae bacterium | reverse complement strand
GCGCCGCCAATCTCGTTGGCAAGCTCGTTGCCCTTGTCTTCCTGCAGGTCGGCGACGACCACCTTCGCACCCCTGGCGGCGAGGAGGCGGGCCGTGGCGGCCCCGATCCCCGACGCCCCACCGGTCACGATTGCGCTTGCTCCATTGATGTCCATGGGCCCCGACCCTAGGCAAGCGCCACGCCGGTGGACCAAGTTGGAACCGCCTAGGTCTAGACCAGCAGGACATCGTCCTCACTCCCAATCGTTCACGGTGACGCGATTCCCGGTCCGCCGGATGGTTCGCGTGTCATCCGAGTCCTCGCGTGTCATCCGAGTGTGGCGAGGGGTATCCGAGTGTCGAGCGCGCACACGGGTGGGCGCTCGACACTCGGATGACCCAGATTCGAAGTCGATCGGGCAGCTCAGTTGGGCTCAGTCGGGCTGGGTGACAGGGCGGCGCGGAGGGTGTGACGGAGGATCTTGCCCATTGCATTGCGCGGGAGATCGTCGACCACGAACACCTCCACCGGCACCTTGTAGGTGGCCAGCGATGACCGGCAGCGATGGAGCACCTCGGCAGCTGACACCGTCGCACCGGGCCGCAATTGCACGAACGCCACGGGCACCTGCCCGAGCCGCGAGTCCGGTCGTGCAACCACGGCACACTGGGCAATCCGCTCATCTGCGAGTAGTACCCGTTCCACCTCGGCTGGGTAGATGTTCGTCCCGCCGCGCACGATCAGGTCCGTGCGGCGATCCTCGACGTAGAGATCGCCATCACGGTCGAGCCGACCAACGTCGCCGGTGCGCACCCACTCGCCCGCAACAACCCAATCGCCCGCTATGGCCCGTACGTCGTGGAGATCGTCGCGCCCTGCCCCGTCGACCCGGTTCCAGTAGCCGAGCATCGGCGTGTAGACGTGGGCAAACGCGCCAGTGGTGGCGGCGCGGAAGCAGATTTCGCCGATCTCGCCGGCGGTGACCGGCCGGCCATCGTCGCCAACGACAGCGAGCTCGAACTGTGGCAGCGCTGGACCTGAGCTACCGGCCCGGTGCGGCTGATCGGCTCGCTCCCTGGTGACGCTGCTCGGCGCCTCGGTGAGGCCATAGCCCGACAGGAATCGGCGTCCGAACTTTTTGACGTACGCATCGACCAGCCAATCGGGCGTGGCCGATCCGCCGACGGTCACGGCATGCAACGACGCCAGGTCCGCATCTCGCGTCTCGCCCTCGACGAGGTCGTACACGGTCGCCGCGGCAACGCTGAGCCGTTCGATCTTCTCGGCCGCAACAGCCGCCACGACAGACCCGACGTCGCTGCGTTCGATGCACACGCAGCACTGCGCGTTCACGAGCGCGTACACGGGTCCGAGCACCTGCATGTTCAACGACGTCAGCGGCAGGTACATCCCGATCCGGCCGTCACCGTCGCCACGCGACCTGGCAACCACACCGGGCAGGATCATGTTGCGCTGGCTGTGCACCACTCCCTTCGGTCGGCCCGTGGTGCCGCTGGTGTAGGCGATCGCCGCAGGAGCGAAGGGATCGATGGTGGGGAGCGCAGCCGCCGTGTCCGGTGCGTGCAACCAGCCATCAGCGGTCACATCGACGATGGTGAGGAGTCCGGAATCGACCGATCCAGCCACGAGCAACACCGACGCCCCACTATCCACCAGGAGGCCGTCGCGCTCGACCGGTGTGAGCGCCCGGTTGATTCCGACCCACACCAGCCCAGCGCGCATCGCAGCAAGGAAGCTGAGTACCAGGTCGACCGAGTTGGCCATCGAGGCCGCGACCCGGTCGCCGGGCACCAGACCGAGCCCTGTCAGCGCGTTGGCCCACCGCCTGGTCTCGGTTTCGAGCTCATCGAAGCTGAGCCGCCGACGGCTGTCGACCAGCGCCTCGCGGTGCGGATCGGACGTGGCGCGAAGCTCGATCATCTCGGCCACGGTCTGCGCATCTCCCGGGATCGGGACCGCGCCCGCACTCACGTCCATCAGTCGAACAGCGACTCCTGCCGCAACGCTCCGGCTGCACCGGCATCGGCGGCGGGCACATCGAACGGGCCGGCCGCGGCGGCGACGGCGAGACGATCGACGAGGTCGTTCATCCGGTCGCCGGAGTGGCCCTTGACCCATCGAAAGACCGGCTGCTGCAATTGGACCCGCTCGATCAGCGGCTTCCACAGATCGGTGTTCGCGACCGGCTCGCGCTTGGAGTTGCGCCACCCGTTGGACTGCCAGCGCACCCACCACCGGTCGCGGAAGCAGTTGACCACGTACGTGGAATCGCTGACGATCGTGATCGGACCCGTGTTGGAACGCAACGCCTCGAGCACCGCCATCATCTCCATCCGCTGGTTGGTGCTGTGCGCCTCTCCGCCGGCACCGAACACCTCACCGTCGGGAGCGATCGCCCATGCCCACCCCCCCGGCCCCCGGGTCCCGGAGCAGGCACCGGCGGTGTAGATGACAAGCCGGGCGAGCGGGGGCATCGCCCACACGGTAGAGAGCCCCC
>JANOKQ010000729.1:0-1875 GCA_031419375.1 Acidimicrobiaceae bacterium | reverse complement strand
GGTAAAAGTTGCAAATTGGTATGCAGCACAAGTGAGTGACACAACGATGATGCCATGAAAAATAAATGCCCGTAACAAAAAACTTAAAAACACCAAACTCAAAACTTTCTATGTCTCAATCAATAGTTGAATTAAGGAATGTAAATATTTACCAGGGCGAGAGCCTTATTTTAAGTGATGTAAACATTTCGGTAGAGAAGGGTGAGTTTGTATACCTGGTAGGCAAGACAGGTACAGGTAAAAGCAGTTTGCTTAAAACCATGTATGGCGATCTGGAGCTAAGAGAAGGTGAGGGTTGGGTTGTGGGCCACGACCTGAAAGAACTGACCTGGAAGACGGTGCCTTTTTTGCGTCGCAACCTGGGCGTGGTTTTCCAGGATTTTCAATTGCTAACAGACAGGAATGAAAATGAGAACATGAAGTTTGTATTAAAGGCAACCGGCTGGAAAGATGAAAAGCTGATGGATGTAAAAATTGCTGATGTATTGGAAAAAGTTGGATTGAAAACCAAGGGTTTTAAAATGCCTTTTGAATTGAGTGGCGGCGAGCAGCAGCGTATGGATGTGGCCAGGGCTTTATTAAATTCTCCTAAATTGATTTTGGCCGATGAGCCGACCGGTAACCTGGACCCTGAAACCAGTGATGAGATCATGAGCTTGCTTTTTCATATCTGCAAAGATTATAACACCACTATCATCATGGCCACGCATGATTATGTGGTGATAAAAAAATTTCCGGCACGTACCATTAAAACAGAAATGGGTAAGGTTTGGGATAATGCTACCATAGAAATGTCATAAGTTTCCGGGCATTTGCTTCATTATTATACGTTGTTTGCAGTAAGCCCTGTCGTTGCTGAATTTCCTGTTCGGTAAAGGGCTGCTCATAAAGTTCCAGTATTTTCTTCTGAAAAGAATCTGCATCTGTTGCTATGCAGCAAAATGTTTCCAATTCCGAACCTTCAACCGCTGCTTTATTAACCAGGCAGTGCCTGCCGTTAAACAATGCATTCAGTAATTTTAATTTTACTCCTGTATTATTAAACGATGGCAATACATGCACATGTGCTTTACAGATCATGTCCTGCAATTCTTTATCAGAGGGATTTGCAACCAGGCAGGTATGTTGATGTTTATGTGCAATACGCTGTAATTTTTTTGATGGGTTTTTACCGGCAATTACAAAGGGTATTGACAGTTTGCAGAAAACATTTTTCAATAACCAAACAAGAGCTTCTTCATTTTCATTGATGGCTAAATTGCCGTGGTACAAACAAAAGCAACCTTTGCCTTCTTTACCAACAGCCAGTGTGAAGGGTAAAAAAACAGGCAGGTAATGAATATCGGTTGCTGTAAATACCTGTTGGTATAAGTGTACGTCTTGTTTACTTACTGCTAAAAATGTTGCTTTGTTGGCGATGGATCTTTCGTATTTTTTTAAAAGCCTGCTTTCGTGTAAAAAGTATAGTTTTTTAAATAAGTTCGTTTCATGTTTAGCTAATTGTCTGTAATATTCAAACTCGGTATTGTGCAGTCGTACTATAACTTTTCGGTTGTTGAGTTGCCCGGCGTTTAAATAATAAGTGCAGTGAATACCTTCCAGTAAAACCGGGTGATCATCTTTTTGGAGGTTAGCGATCAATTCTTCATTAACCCTGCTGTTTACAATTAAGGGCAAACTAAAAGAGAAACTGGTGCTGTTTTTTTTACGTTGATAATAATTTACTGTTTCGCAGTATTTATTTAATTCAGATTGTGGCTGCCGGTTTTTAGTAAAACAATGCAGGTGGATTTTTACGCCCAGCTGATGCAGTGCTTTTATTTTATAGAATAAATCAACAACACCGCCATAATCAACAGGGAAGGGAATTTCGAG
>JANOKQ010000728.1:0-10654 GCA_031419375.1 Acidimicrobiaceae bacterium | reverse complement strand
CCCCCCCCCCCCCCCAACATCCACCTGTTTACCCTTGCCCCCCCTGCTTGGGGGCGGGGGGGTCCCCCCCCCGCGGCCGACGCTACACCGTCAGCGGCGACTTCTCCGTTGGTGCCTCTGGGCTGACGATCGCCAACGCGGAGGTGGGCGCGCCGGTGCGCGAGTTCACCATCGCCTCCACGTTGCCCAGCGGATGCTCCTCGACGTGGCCGAGGTCGGCAACGACGCGGACTGGTTGCCGATGCGTGCCGCCGGGGTCACTCTCGTCATCCGCGAAGTCACCATGAGCGGCGCGCCTAGCTATGGTCACGCGTGTGACATCGGCTCAGCTCCGGATCGCCACGCGCAGCAGCGCCCAGGCGCGCACCCAGGCCGAACTGGTCGCGGCCGCCATCGAGGCGGCGCACCCCGGCACCTCGGTCGAGTTGGTGTTCGTCGACACCATCGGGGACCAGCGTCTCGACGTGCCGCTGCACACCCTTGGCGGCCAAGGCGTGTTCGTCAAGGAGGTGCAGCGCGCCGTGCTCGATGGGCGCGCCGATATGGCAGCTCACTCGGCCAAGGACTTGCCGAGTTCGCCCCAGCACGACGACACGGCGGCACTTGCCATCGGCGCGTTCTGCGCCCGACGATCGGCTGCCGATGCCTTGATCGGCGCGTCGCTCGATTCGCTGGCGCATGGGGCAACCGTGGCAACCGGGTCGGTTCGTCGCCAGGCGCAGCTCCATGCGGTACGACCCGACCTGCATTTCGTCGACCTGCGCGGCAACATCCAGACCCGCCTCACCAAGGTGCCCGTCGGCGGCGCGCTGGTGATGGCGGTCGCCGCGCTCGAAATTCTCGGCCTCACCCACCTCATCGACGATGAATTGCCGGTCGACCGCTTCGTCCCCGCGATCGGTCAGGGATGCGTCGCTGTCGAGTGCCGCGCCGACGACGATGCGACGATGCAGATGCTCGCGGCAATCGACCATTCGCCCACCCGCCAGGCGGTCGAGATCGAGCGGGCGTTCCTGGCCACGTTGGGTTCGGGTTGCTCGCTGCCCGTCGGTGCCCACGTGCGCGACGATCAGTTGATCGCGTTCATCGCCGATCCCGAACGCGGTCGCCATCTCCAGCGCGGCATCGTGCTCGCGGCCGAACGCGTTGTTGATGTCGACGCCGCGCATGCCCGTGGGCTCGCCGTGGAGATGCAGCGCGATCTGGCCGAGCTCACCGGTTGATGCCCGGTGCCTGACGCGGCGACCTTGCCCCTTGCCGGGTTGCGTGTGGTGGTCACCCGGCCGGTCGAGCAGGCCGGGGTGCTGGCTGCGTTACTGGCCGAGGCGGGGGCGACGCCGATCGTGATGCCATTGATCGATCTCGAAGACGTGGCATCCGCGGCCGAGATCGAATCGGCCATCGGTGGGCTCGGCGAGGGGGACTGGGTCGTGGTGGCCTCGGCGCATGCAGCCAGCCGGGTGCGTGAACGTGTGCAGATCTCACCGGCACGCGTGGCTGCCGTCGGTACGACAACGGCGGCGGCGTTGGCCCGCGTCGATCTGGTTGCCGAACGCCAGAGTGCCGAGGGCCTAGTCGAATGCTTCCCGGTCGGCACGGGCACCGGTTCGGTGGTGGTGGTGCAGGCCGCCAACGGGGCACCAACGCTGGTGGCGGGCCTCAGCGGGCTCGGTTGGCGGGTCGGCCGCCTCGATACGCACCGCTCCGTTGCGGTCGTGCCGACCGTCGCCCAGCAGCTCGCTGTGCTGCGCGCCGACGCGGTGATCTTCACCAGCGGATCACAAGCGGAGTCATGGGTGCAGGTGTTCGGCACGTCCACTCCACCAATGGTGGTCACGATCGGACCGCACACCTCGCGCAAGGTCGAACAATGCGGCCTCAAGGTGTCGGCCACGGCAGCCGATCATTCCTTGCCAGGAGTGGTCGCCGCACTACAGGATCTCGTACTGCCTCGCTAACCTTGCTGGCGTTATCCCCATGGACGCTCAACGAATCGGACGGCGCTGGCACCTCGCAGGAGTTGCGATAGCGGTAGTGGCAACCCTCGGCGCCTTGCCGGCGGTGTCTGCATCGTCGCGCCGTGCAACCGAGCCGCCCCGGACCGTTGTCACCGCGTTTGCCGATGTGTTCGGCGGGTTCCCGTCGGTGTCGGCGGATGGCCGCCTCGTGGTGTTCGAAGGCCGGCCCACCGATGGCTCCGAACGGTCGAACACCATCTGGTTACGCGACCGCCTGCCGAATGCCGGTGCCGACATCGAGCTGACCACGCCGGTGCCGGATGGTCGCCTGGGCAACAGTGTCCGTCCGGCGATCTCCGGTGACGGATGCGTGGTGGCGGTGGTCACCGAGATGGGCTACGACCTGTTTCGCGACGACGATGGCAGTGACCGCTGGGACGTCTACCGTCTCGTGTTGCCCGAGTGTGGCGGAAAGGTCGGCGACTGGGAGCTCGTGTCAACCCAGGCCGCTCGCGACGGCGACATCAAGGCGCTCGACCGGGTTGTGGTCGACGAGGCACCCGCCATTTCAGAGGTGGGAACGATCATCGCGTTTACTCATCGAGCGCGCGCGAAGGACGAGCTGCTCGCCGTGTCGGTTGTCGATGTCACCGAGGTGATCGGAGCGCAGGCCCGAACAAGCCTCGTCGCCGGCACCCCGCTCCTGGCTCCGAACACCACGTTTCGCTACGTGGGCCAGCGCCAGCCCGATGTATCGGCCGATGGCCGTTTCGTTTCGTTCACCTCCGATGCAGCCAGTGACGCTCCAGTTTCGGAATGGGGAACCGGTCCCGTTGCTGGCGGGTTCGCCGTCGCGCAGGTGTACCTGTGGGACCGGCAAGCCGAACCATTCGCGCTCTCGCCGCAGGTCACGCTCGTGTCCGCCGTTCCAGCTGTCCCCACCGACGCGGCCGACCCCAGCGACCCCGCCGACCCCAGCGGCGTAGCCGGACCCCGGGTTCCAGCGGCGGACGGGGCGCAGCACTCCGCGATCTCAGGCGATGGCCGCTTCATCGCTTTCGAAACCACTTCAGCCGATCTGGCCGGAGACGCCGTCCTGCCCGAGTGCGCGGCGGTGTGCCCGACGCAGATCTACCGCTACAGCACGATCGACCAATCGCTGATCTTGGTCAGCCGCGAGGCAACCCAGCCCGGCGATCCGTTCGTCGCCGCCGAAGCGGGCGCCAGCCAGTCGGCGATCGTCAACGACGGTAGCCAGGTTGCGTTCGTCACCAAATCGCGAAACTTGTTCGTGATCGAGTCGGCGGCCGGGCTCGAGGCGACCGACGGCGACATCGTGGTGTCCAACGTCGACCTCGGCACGGTGCACCGGGCCTCCACCCAACCCGATGGGATCACGCCCGCGCCGGCAACCAGCGCTCACCCGGCGATGTCGGCATCTGGCCATGTTGTGGTCTTCGACACGTTGTCGTCGGGGGCGATCACCGGGGGGCAGGGCCCCGGCCGCCAGGTGGCGGCGGTGGTCCGACCCCCGCGGGTCACGGCGCCACCCCTCGATATGGGCACCGTCGGTGTCGGCTTCCCCGGCAACGAGTGGTACATGTCGCTGCGCAACGAGGGCCCGTCCACGTTCATGCCGTCGGTGGTGGTGTCGACCAATCCCGATTTCGCGATCACCGGCGGTACCTGCACGCTCGGCTTGACGGTCGCGCCGGGCGCCTACTGCAATGTGAAGGTCGTGCTCACCCCCAGCTTGCCAGGGCCCGCCCGCGGCGAGATCGTCGTCGCCGAAGCCTTGCTCGGTGGGACATCGGTGACCATGGAGGTGCTCGGTGGTGGCGGCGAACCGGCCCTCGTCCCGTCACCGCTGTCGGGTTTGGATTTCCCGGTCACCACGATTGGCCAAGCAAGCGCACCCATCAGCACCGGTGTGGCCAACATCGGTTTCGCTCCAACGGTCATTTCGCGGGTCGTTGTCGCCGGCGACAACCCCGACGACTTCAAGATCTCCGCCAACAACTGCATCCGTTTCACGATCAACAGCGGAAGTACGTGCTCGATCGACGTGTTGTTCGTCCCGACCGACCAGGGGTACCGCACTGCGACGGTGATCATCGCCAACGACCTCGGCCAGTACACGACCGTGCTCGTCAACGGCTCTGGTACCCGGCTGGTGCGCCTGCAAGCGGCGACCAGCAGCATCCGTGCCGGTGACGACCTCGGCCTCGGAGGCTCCGGATTTCCGGCCAATGCGGCCGTGTCGATCTCGTGGGCCGACGGCCGTGGTCAGAGCGTCACCACCATCTCAGCTGACGACGGGTCGTTCCTCGTGCGGCTGCCAACCCGACCGAATGAACGTTTCGGCGATCGTGTGATCGTCGCCCAGAGCGGCGACTACGTCGCCAAGGCCACCATCAGCGTGATTCGTCGAGCCGTCGCGAACACCCCCGGTTCACCGGTGTGGGGGCCATAGCGTTTCAGTCGCCATAGCGTTTCACTCGCGGGCCAGGCGGCCGTTCACGACAGCGGTGGTCGAGCACCCGGTGCCACCTTGGCGGCCGATCGCTCCGCAGGCCACCGTGAACACCACCGGCTGGTCGGCAGGGAGGCCGAGTGGCGTGACGAACTGCTTGGTGGCATCGACCCCGTCGAGGTTGACGAGGTCCCATTCGAAACGGGTCGCGCCCACTTGCAATGTGGCGGTGCCCTCGTCGCCGAACGGGTTGAGGACGAAGATGTCGGTGATCAAGAACGTGGAGCCCGCGGGCACGATGTAGGTCTGCTCGGTGAGTTCGTTGGCCGGCCCACCGCTTGGCAACGACACGGTCAGCGGCTCACCGTCGGCGTCGCCGGCCAGCACGGCGATCGGCGGGGATGTGACAACGGGGGTGGGTGACCCGACTCCGGTTGGTGTCGCAACGGTCGTGACGGTCACAGCGGGTTCCGTGCCGGCGACGGCTCGTTCGGCGGCTCGGTCGATCGCCGGGTTGACGATTCCTACCCACGCGCCAACGATCACTGCGCCGACTGCGGCCAACGCGGCGATGCGTCCCCATAACCGCTCGGCCACGATTGGCGCCTGGATCAACGAGGCCCCGGCAGCTGCGGTGGGGGCACCTTGTTGATCGGCGTCCACCCGGAATGGCAGCGTTCGCGACCGGCGCGGCCATTGCCGTTTGACGGCGCGCAGCTTCAGTCGGACGAGCGTGGAACCACCCGGCTCGACACCGACCGCCGGCGGGTCGAAATCGCCATCGACTCGACCGGTCGGGTCGATCAGGTGCATCCGGCAGCTGGCTTGGGTGTTCCCGGAGTTCTCCACCATCATCTCGTACACGGCCCGGCGGCGGCTCCGAATCGCCGGCTGCAGCATCTGCAAACGGCGGTCGAACGTCGCCGCGATGTGCAGCGTCACCTCGACCTGTTCGACGTCATCTGGGCTGTGTTGAGGCACGATCCGCACGCCGAGTGCCGTGGCGCCGGCGGTGGTGCTCGGCAGCCGCGGCGCGGTCACCTCGACCTCGACGGTTTCCTGCGCACCACCGAACAGGGTGATGTACGCCGGGCGGATCGCGCTGTACGCCGCGGCGAGGCCCGTCGGTGTGAGCGCGAAGCTCTCGGTACCGGCGGCGAGATTGGTGATGGTGAGCTCGAGGACCGCGGCATGGCCGGGTTCGATGTCGGCGGTGTTGTTCGCGAACCATCCCTGCACCGTCACAAGCTGCCAGCCAGTATCACGTCGGCCAGTGTCGGTTCAGGCGTCGTCACATCGGACAACGCTAGTTGGCGACGGCTCGCGGATCGGGGCACCCGCGGCCCGTGCGGGTTTACCGGAAAACGATTCGGTCGCGACCCTCACGCTTGGCGACATGGAGTGCACCGTCGGCCGCAGCGAGAACCCGTGC
Source organism: Acidimicrobiaceae bacterium (assembly GCA_031419375.1). GTDB lineage: Bacteria > Actinomycetota > Acidimicrobiia > Acidimicrobiales > Ilumatobacteraceae > VFMC01. The sequence continues at coordinate 4,791 of JANOKQ010000728.1, read as the reverse complement.
AGCATCGACACCGCTGCTGCCGACCGAGACCCCGATCGATGCGGTCAGCTTCACCGTTGCCGGCAAACCCTGCCATGGCCGCACGGCCACCATCTGGCGCAGCCGTTCCAGCACGGCGCGGGCGTCGTGGGGCGAGGTCTCGCGCAACACGATCACGAATTCGTCACCGCCGAGGCGGATCACCGCGTCACCGCGGCGGCACACTCGTTGCAGGATTCCGCTCAGCTCGAGCAGCAGCCGATCACCGTGTTCGTAGCTGAAGTTGTCGTTCACCTGTTTGAAACCGTCGAGATCCAGTAGTGCGACGCACACCGGGCCGTGATGCTCCAACACCTCTGGCAGCCAGTGGTTGAGGTAGCGCCGGTTCGGCAAGTTGGTGAGCGGATCGGATTCGCTGAGCGCTTCACTCGACTTGAGCGACACGCCGAGCTGTACGTGCTGCCAACGAGCGTCGCGTTCGGCCATCAGGGCGCTGCTCATGGCCGCAAGCTGCTTGGCCATCAACGCGCGGGCGTCGTCGTAGCGTCCCTCGGCCCACATGATCTCGACGCACACCTGTCCGGCCGACGACATGTACTGCTCGATCCCGAGCCCTCGGGACTTGTGCAGTGCGGCGTCGATCAACGTCGCCACGCCCGGATCGCGATGCAGGTTCCAGCGGGCGACCGCCTCGGCGACCATGGCCACCACTTCGTCGTCGCGGAGGTCGTATTTCTCGGCGAGGAGTCGGCCGCGGGCGGCGTCGGCGAGAGCGGCCTGGTGGTGACCGACGAAGTTGAACAACACCGCCCGGTGGACGAGCGCTGTCGACTCGGCAGCGACCTCGCGAAAGGACTGGGAGTCGAGGGCCGCGGTCGCTGAATAGATCCCGTCGTGAGCATGACGCGAGGCGGCACCATCGTCGCTGGCACCGATCATCGCCAGATGGAACGCCGAGGCGAGGTTGGCCGAGGTGAAGGTGCGGTCGCGATCAGTGCGCGCCAGGCACAGCGCCCGCTCGTACAGTTCGATCGCCGGTTCGGCGAACCCACAGCGCTGGTAGGTGACGGCCATGTTGTGGATCACCTGGAAGTACGCCGGGTCGTTGGGCACGTGGTCCATCACATACGTGGCTTCGCTCAGCAGTGCGCTGGCCTCGGCATAGCGGCCATCAAGCATGTGCCCGTCGACGGTCAACCCGAGCGCGTCGGCCAGCTCGGCATGGCACTGCTCCTGGCGCGCCCCGTCCGCCACCTCGATCGCGATCTGCTCGGCGGCGGCACGATCGTTGGCCGACAGCAAGCAGTAGGCCTCGCGCATGCGGAAATGAAATCGGCGATCGGTGGTGTCAGCTATGTCGGCCGCCTCTCGATACAGGGCGGCCGCATCCTGGAAGTGGCCGCCGTCACGCGCGTCGGCGGCGCGGCCCCCAAGGCTCTTGCCAGTGGTGTGAACCAGATCGCTGCTCATCGCCCTACCCGTTCCGACGACCCCGTACGATGACGATTTGTGACCGCACATCCTGCATCTGCGACAACGGCGGCATTCCCCGTACAGCGGCCGCGCCGTCTGCGAGCCAACCACCCGCTGCGCGAACTGGTGGCCGAGACTCGTCTCCATCCGCGGCACCTGGTGGCACCGATGTTCGTGCGCGAAGGGATCGACGAACCCCATCCGATCGGGTCGTTGCCGGGTGTGATGCAACACACTAGGGCCAGCCTGGTGGACGAAGCGCGCCACCTCGCCACGCTCGGTGTCGGTGCGGTCATCGTGTTCGGGGTCCCTTCCACAAAGGATTCCATCGGCACCAAAGCATTCCACCCTGAGGGAATTGTGCAGGTGGCCCTGTCGGAGCTACGCGAAGCAGTCGGCGATCAGATGGTGGTGATGGCCGACCTGTGCGTCGACGAGTACACCGATCACGGCCACTGCGGCATCCTCGATGGGCACGGCTCGGTCGACAATGACGCCACGCTCGATGTGTACGCCAAGATCGCGGTTGCCCAGGCGCGGGCCGGGGCACATGTGGTTGCGCCGAGCGGGATGATGGACGGTCAGGTCGGAGCGATCCGCGCCGCCCTCGATGCCGAGGGCTTCACGTCAACCTCGATCCTGGCCTATTCGGCGAAGTACGCGAGCGGGCTGTACGGCCCGTTCCGCGAGGCGGTCGCGGTCGAGATCGCCGGTGGCGGTCACCGGCGCGGGTACCAGCAGGATTGGCGCAACGCCCGCGAGGCGCTGGTCGAGGTACAGGCCGACATCGCCCAGGGTGCCGACATGGTGATGGTCAAGCCGGCGCTGGCCTACCTCGACATCATCGCCGCGGTGCGTGCCGCGGTGCACGTCCCCGTGGCCGCCTATCACGTCAGCGGCGAGTACTCGATGATCAAGGCTGCCGCGGCCAACGGATGGATCGACCACGATGTGGTGGCGCTCGAGCATCTCACCGCGATCAAGCGTGCCGGTGCCGACATCGTGCTCACCTACTTCGCCCGGTGGTTCGCCGAGCAGCATCGAGATAACTCATGAACGTGCCCACACCCCTGCCGACAACGAACGCCGAGTTGTTCGCCAGGTCGTGCGCGGTAATCCCAGGCGGGGTCAACTCCAGCATCCGTGCATTCAAAGCAGTCGGCGGAACACCGTACGTCGTTGCCCGCGCCGACGGCCCGTACGTGTGGGACGTGGAAGGCAAGCAGTACGTCGATCTGGTGCAGAGCTACGGGGCGATCATCCTCGGCCACGCCCATCCAGCCGTCACTGCGGCGATCACCGCGGCTGCAGCGCGGGGTACCTCGTACGGCGCTCCGACGCCGGGCGAGCTGTTGTTGGCCGAGGCGATCCGCGAGCGCATGCCGAGTTGCGAGCGGGTGCGGCTGATGAACAGCGGCACAGAGGCCACCAGCACCGCGGTGCGATTGGCCCGTGGCTTCACCGGCCGAGATCGTCTGGTCATCTTCCACGGCAACTTTCACGGTGCCACCGATGCGTTGCTTGCGGCCGGCGGCAGCGGTGTCGCCACCCTCGGGCTGCCAGGAACGGCCGGAGTACCGGCCAGCGCGGTGGCCAACACGATGGTGGTGCCGTACAACCAGGTGCCCGTGCTCGACGAGCAGGTGGCAGCCGTGTTCGTCGAGGCCGTCGCGGCCAACATGGGCGTGGTTGCCCCGGCCGAGGGCTTCCTTGCCGGGTTGCGAGCCGAGTGCGACCGGGTCGGCGCACTGTTGGTGTTCGACGAAGTGATCACGGGGTTTCGGCTCGGCAGTGGAGGGGCCCAGGCGAAGTTCGACGTTCGCGCCGACATCACCACCCTCGGCAAGGTGATCGGTGGGGGCCTCCCGATCGGTGCGGTCGGTGGCCGCCGCGACATCATGGAGACGCTGTCGCCGCTCGGCCCGGTCTTCCACGCCGGCACGTTGGCGGGCAACCCGTTGGCCACCGCAGCCGGCTGCGCCGCGCTCGGAGAGCTGACCGGTGACGTCTACATGGAATTGCTGGCCCGGGCGCGTTCGTTGTCGGCAATCCTGCGCGATGCATGTGCCGCTGCCGGGATGCCGGCGCAGTTTCCGGTGGTTGGCACGCTGGTCGGGATGTTCTTCGGTGCCGGGTTGGGTGCCGCGACGCCCACCAACTTCGCCGAAGCCAAGACCACCGACGAACGCCTCTACGCGCGCTTCTTCCACGCCATGCTCGACGAGGGTGTGGCCATGGCACCCGGTGCATACGAGGCGCTGTTCGTCGGCCTCGGCCACACCGACGCCGTGCTCGACCGCATCGCCGAAGCGGCAGGGCGCGCCGCGACGCAGGCGATGCGCGCGTAGCCTGCGGCCATGCGGCAGCTGTTCACGTGGGGCTTCTGGATGTCGCTGGTGGCATTGATCGCGGTCACGTTCGTGCTGCGGACCTACACCAACACCGACTCCGTCGTCACGCTCGCGATCCAGCCGACCACCATCGAACGCGAGGTCGACGTGATCGAACTGGTCTATGTGGCCGAAGCCGATTCCGGATTCCAGATCATCGACGGGCGCACCACAGCCAACATGCAGATCCGCATCGACGGATTCCGCTATCTGAACATTCGCGCCGACACCCCTGGCGAGAACCGCTGCGATCTGCTCACCGAGGTCGCCCGGTGCGCTGTCGTCGCCGACCTCCTCGGCGAAGCGGTGCTGTGGTTCGCAATCGTGCCCCTCGAACCGCGCAACGTGGTGAACTTGCCCCCCGTTCGCGAGATCCGCGACGGCCAACGCGTCCGCCTCGACAACGGCTGGGTGCTCCGGCGCGCCGACACGGTGAAGCGGGTGTGCGACACCGATACCGCGTCGCTCACCGAGTTCATCCGCACCCATGGCGATGGCAGCACCACCACCTTCAGCCTCGCGACCCAGGCCGTCACGGCCGTGACCTGCGCCGCGGGTCAAGCGGCCTGACCAGCCAGCACGGGCACCCGGTTGACGTACCGAGCCCAGCCGACCCCGGGCCGGGGTGGCGTGGAGCAGCCGGGTGTCGACTTTCACACCGCCACCGTGCATTTCTCGACAACCGGGCACTCCACCGGGGTACCGCCGACCGCAACCCGCACCCCCAGCCGACCCCGGGCCGAGCGCAGCCCGGGGTGGCCCGGGGTGGCGTGGAGCATCCCGGTGTCGACTTTCACACCGCCACCGTGCATTTCTCGACAACCGGGTGCTCCACCGGGGTACCGCCGAGAAATGCGGGTCGTCATCTGGTTGTTCGGCGTCGCCGAACTGATCGAGGCGCTGAGCCCGCAACGCTGGCGCCTGCTGGCGATGCTGCTCATCGTGGCGG
>JANOKQ010000727.1:0-3644 GCA_031419375.1 Acidimicrobiaceae bacterium | reverse complement strand
CGGCGATGTCCGACACCGTGTACACGATCTGGGCCAGCGCCAACACCAGCACATCGCTCGACAGTGACTGGATCTCGCCGCTCAGATCGACGACCACGCGGGAACCGATCCGACTCACGCTGTTCACCTCCAGCGTGGTCGGAATGGCGCTGCGGTACTGCTCGATGAACTCGCTGCTGGTGGGACCAGCGACAAGGGCCGCGGTGAGCCTGGTGAGGTCGCCGCCGACCTCACGGTGCACCGGCTCGATCCGGGTCGGCAGCCCCGGCAGGTCGACCAGCAGGTAGATCCGGTCGGCGCCGACGGCGCGCAGTTCCGCGCCGACCGGGTCGGCCTCGATGTCGATCGCGTTGGATTCGATGTCGCGAGGTGTTTCGTCGCCGGTCACCGAACACGACACCGCCAGCGTCACGACGATCGCGAGCAACAAGGCTTTCATCCGACCTCCTCGGCGGGTAGCTCGAGCACGAACCGTGCGCCCGGCTGACCGTCGCGACGATCGTCAACCCACACTCGCCCGCCGTGTAGGCGAACGTGTTCCTCCACGAGCGCAAGCCCGAGCCCGGCACCATCGCTGGAGCTACGCCGACCGGCAACTGCACCCCGGGCGAAGCGCTCGAAGATCAACTGTCGTTCCTCGATCGGCACGCCGGTCCCGTGGTCTTGCACCGTGATCCACGCCGTTCCGACCGGTTCGCCGTCGTTGTCGGCCTCCGAAACCGTCACCTCTGGGGTCCCGCCACCGTGCAAGCGGGCGTTGTCGATGAGGTTGGCCACCACCCGCGCGAGGCGGCGCCGGTCGCCCTGCATCACCATCGTTTCGCCGCGCTCGGTGACGGTGATCGGCGTGGCCGGCATGCTGCTGACCGCGATCGCCTGGCGAACGAACTCGGCCACGTGCAGATCCTCGCGATGGAGGCGGATCGCTCCCGCATCGAAGCGGCTGATCTCGAGCAGGTCCTCGACGAGGCCCTGGAACCTGGACACGTCGCTGACGAGCAGATCCAGCGCCGTCTGGGCTCGCTCTGGCATCTCCGGCCGACGCGCCTGCATCACTTCCACGCTCGCCGCCAAGGTCATCAACGGGGATCGCAACTCGTGGCTCACATCGCTGGCAAAGCGGGCGTCGCGCTCGACTTTGGCTTGCAGCGCCGCAGCCATGTCGTTGAACGAGGTGGCGAGGATCTGCAGATCGTGATCGTCGGTAGGTGCCAGCCGCGTGTCGAGCCGGCCTCCGGCGATCAAGCGCGCTGCCCGCGCCGCTTGGCCGAGCGGGCGTACGGCGCGGATCGCGGCGAACCAGCCGATCACACCGCCGAACATGGTGGTGATGAGCGCGGCGAACAGCAGCGACAGGGCGACGCTGTTCAAGGTGGTGTCGATGTCGCTGAGGTCGACGAACTCGAAGTAGCTGCCACCTTCACCGGCCAGCGGGATGCCGACCACGATCACCGGGACGTTGCCGATGATGGTGGTCATCCGCGAGGCAACCTGCTCGTCGACCACGCGCTGGCGAAGCAGCTCGGGGATCTGTTCGGGCTCGTACATCGGCGTGCCTGGCGTCCATCCGCCCCGGTAGAGGATCATCACGTTCTCGACCCCGCGTTCGCGGAGACGGCCGATGGCCTCGCTGGCATCAGCGGGCTGAGCGATCAACGAACGGTTCACCTCGCCGGCGTTGCTGGTGGCCGCATCGACCGCGCTGTCGTCGCGCTGGGTGACCAGGCTGCTCCTGGTGAAGCTGTACGCCGCAGCGGCCAGGAACGCGGCGAGAAGGAGCGCCCCGAGTATGAACATCAACAGCACCCGGGCACGCAAACCGGGACGGGGCAGACGGAAGGTGGTGACCGCCCTCAGCGCGCGCTCAACGCGCCGATCAGTTTGCTCGCCGGGCCGATCATCGACACGGGAATCGCTCACGACTGCAGTCGGTACCCCAGGCCACGGACTGTGACGACGTGGCGAGGGTTTGCCGGGTCGGCCTCGACCTTGGTACGCAACCGCCGGACGTGCACGTCGACGAGCCGGCCGTCACCGAAGTAGTCGTAGCCCCACACCTTGTCGAGCAGGCTCTCCCGGCTGAACACCCGGCCCGGGTTCTGGGCAAGCTCGCACAACAACCGGAACTCGGTCTTGGTGAGGTGCAGTTCGGCACCGTCGCGCAACACTTTGCCTTCCTCGGGGACGATCTCGAGGTTGCCGAACGACAGCTTGGCGTGACCGGCCACCATCGGGCGGATGCGTCGCAACAGGGCGCGGATGCGTGCCGACAGCTCCTTCGGGGCGAAGGGCTTGGTGAGGTAGTCGTCGGCCCCCGCTTCGAGCCCGGCGACCACGTCGTGGGTGTCGTTGCGTGCTGTCACCATCACGATCGGAACGTCGCTGTGACGGCGAAGGGTGCGGCACAGTTCGAACCCGTCGATGCCCGGCAGCATGATGTCGATCAGCACCACGTCGGGCGCGGCCCGGGCGAAAAGGTCGATCGCCTCCTCGCCACTGCCTGCTTCGTCGACGATCCACCCTTCGTCCTCGAGCGCGAGCTTCACCGCTGACCGGATTCGCTCGTCATCTTCGACTGCCAGGATTCGCGTGCTCACCCCCCCATGATGGCACCTCACCGGCGCGACCCGGCCACCAGCGCCGCAACCCGGCCACCAGCGCCGATCGGTCCGTTGTCAGCGCGATGCGCTCGCGATCAGTTCCGCGGCGGCCCGAAACAGGGCCGGGTTGGCGACGAGCACCTGCTCGGGTCTGGCGGGGCCGCCGGTGAAGTCACCGACCACACATCCGGCTTCGGTGGCGACCAGCTGGCCGCCGGCCAGATCCCATGGCCCGAGGCCTTCCTCGAAGTACACGTCGACGCGCCCCATCGCCACGTTGCAGAGATCGACCGAGGCGGCGCCGAAGCGACGGATGTCGCGGATGTGGGCCATCATCAGCGTCAACCGGGCTGCCTGCTCGCGGCGCCGGTGCGGTGAGTAGGAGAACCCGGTGGCGACCAACGCGGTCGACAGGTCATCAAGGTGGCCGCATCGGATCGGTACGTCATTGAGCGTCGCCCCACCGCCGCGCACTGCGGAGAACAACTCGCCCGAGGTGGGCGCGTAGACGGCCGCCGCCAGCGGACCCTCGGCGTCGTGTGCGGCGATGGAAACCGCCCAACCGCCCAGGTCGTACACGAAGTTGGTGGTGCCGTCGATCGGGTCGATCAACCAGGTGATTCCGCTGCTGCCGGTGGTGGATGCGCCTTCCTCGCCAACGATGCTGTCGTCCGGACGGCACTGGTGCAGTCGCTCGACGATCATGCGCTCGCTGGCGCGGTCGAACTCGGTGACGAGGTCGGTCGGCGACGACTTCGCCAGCCTCGACATGACGCCGCCCCGGCGACCCTCGTGCACCATGTCGCCAGCTTCGACAGCGACGCGGCGGGCGAGTTGCATGAGCTCGGCACTCACCGGGTCGCGTTTCGACGGTTGGCGGGGTCGCGTTCGAACTCGCGCCATTCGCCGATTGCGCGCAGCACGAGGACGGCCACCACGCTCATGCCCCCTGCGGCGCAGACCGCGCCGACGAACGCGCCGATCCCGAGTGGCAGTGCGCAGTCACCGTCGCATTGCACCCGCACGAGCGTGGCACCGATCAGG
>JANOKQ010000726.1:0-2997 GCA_031419375.1 Acidimicrobiaceae bacterium | reverse complement strand
CTGCGCCCGGGTGACAAGGTGTGGGCCACGTGGAAGTCCGACGACGTGTACCAGTTCTCGGATCGGCAGGCCTCACTGGTGCTGGCCGATCCGGTCAAGGTTCCCTGAGGCCAACCCACGGGAACGTAGTTACATGATGGCATCGCCGATGGCCACATGAGGAGGAGGACCACCATGAAACGTACGCACGATCCAATCCGGATCCTGATGAGTTCCGATACAGCACATCACCTCGCCGGTGAGCTGAGCCGACGCAAACTGTTCGGCGTGGTCGGGGGGTCCGCGGCCCTCGCCGCGTTCCTCGCCGCGTGCGGCTCCGAGGCCGTCGAGACCGATAGGCCCGCGTCCACCGAGCCGGCGGCGACGAGTGAAGCCGAGCCGGGTGTCACCGAGCCGGGTGTCACGGCTGCACCGAGTGGGTCGAGTGACGCCAACTCGTTCAAGTTGTTCACCTGGGCCGAGTACGACGATCCTGATCTGATGTCGAGTTTCGGCGACATCGAGATCACCATCTTCAACTCCAACGAGGAAGCGATCCAGAAACTGGTCGCCGCAGGCGGCAACGGCGGGTTCGACATGGTCTGCCCGACCGGGGTGTACATCCCGCAGATGGCCGCAGAGGGCTTGCTCCACGAGCTCGACCTGAGCCGCATCGCCAACTTTGCCAACCTCGACCCGGTGTACGCGAGCCAGACGTGGGATCCCGGCAATAAGTACTCGGTCTGCAAGAACTGGGGTACCACGGGTTGGATCTACGACAAGTCCGTGATCGAGCGCGACATCACGACATGGGCCGATTTTATTGATGTAGCGATGAACGAAGCAAGCGGCCAGGTGTCGGTCATCGACACCCCACCGAACCTGTGTGGGATGTACTTCTGGGCCAATGGGATCGACTGGAACACGACCGATCCAGCCGAGCTCGCCGCCTGCGAGGAGTTCCTCGTCAACGAGTTCGCCCAGCACGTCAGGGCGTTCGACTCGTATCCGGGCATCAACCTCACGCAGGGCAACTACGTGTTGTCGATGGTGTGGAACGGCGACGCCCGCCAGGGCCTCAACGCAGTGGTGGAAGCCGGCGACGACCCCGCCAACTTCGCCTGGGGGATCGGCGCGCCCGAAACCGAGCTGTGGATGGACAACTGGTGCATCCTGGCCGGGGCTGCGAATGCCGATGCCGCGTACAACTTCATCAACTTCATCCTCGACCCGGTCAACACGGTCGTCGACATCCAGTTCCACGGATACAACACCGGCGTACTCGGATCGCGGGAGGCACTGCCGGCAGAGACGCCGTTCATGGAGATGATCTACTTCACCGATGAAGAGGTCGGCCGGATGCGCTCGGGTTCGCTCGACAACCAGGAAGCGATCGTCGACATCTACAACAAGGTCAAGGCCCAAGCGGGCTCCTGATCGGTTACCCGCGCCCGGCCCTCACACGCTCCGATGACCAACCCGCCGGCATCCCTGTGAACGCAGCGAACCCCACCGACGCATCGGTGCCCGCCCTGGCTCCGCCGCGGCCGCAGCGTCGGTGGGGTGCTCCGAAGTTCGCACTCGCGATCCCGGCGTGGGCGTGGTGGGCGGCTTTCTTCGTCGTGCCCGTGGTGTTGGTCGTGGTGGCGAGCTTCGGCACGAAGGTTCCCAACAGCCCCGGCCGGGTGAGCTACGACCAGTTGTCGCTTGGCAACTACCGCGAGGCGCTCGAGGGTGGCTTCGACGGGTTGTTCACCCGGGTGCTGGTGCAGGGCATGCGCACGACGCTGCTGGGGACGGCGCTGTGTCTGATCGTTGCGTTCCCGTTGGCCTACCTGCTGGCCGTGAAGGTCCAGCGCGGCAAGGGCATCGTGCTCGGGTTGTTGGCGGTGCCGTTCTTCACCAACTTCTTGATGCGCACACTGGCATGGCGGATCGTGCTGGCCCCGAAGGGCCTCATCTCCAACACGTTGGTTGATTGGGGTTTGCGCGACCGCGGTTTGCAGTTGCTCGACACGCGCTGGGGCGTGCAGATCGGTGTGGTCTACAACTACCTCCCGCTGATGATCTTCCCGTTGTTCGTGGCCCTCGACCGCCTCGATCCGGCGATGCGTGAGGCGAGCAAGGATCTGTTTGCCAATCGGATCAAGACGTTTCTGCAGGTGACCTTGCCGTTGGCTCGCCCGGGGATCATCGCCGGGGCGGTGCTGGTGTTCGTGCCCCTTGCCGGCGACTACATCACCGCCAACCTGCTCGGTGGTGCCGACGGCAACATGCCCGGGAACCTGGTGGCCACCCAGTTCACACAGGCGCAGAACCCGCCCCTCGGGGCCGCGGTCGCGGTCGTGTTGGTCATCGCGATCTTGGCTGTGCTCGGTATTGCCGCGATCGTCGCCTGGCTGATCGACAAGCTCGGCGACCACATGCCGCTGGCGGTGCCGATCGGGTGGAGCGTGGTCCTGGTGCTGCTCGGGATGTACGTGTTCGGGGTGTCGGCGTCGGGGTTCTTCATCACCGTCGTCGGCTTGGCTGTGATCGTCGCCGGTGTGATTGGCTACGCGGCGATCGCCGAGCGGCTCGGCTTTGTTGCATTGACGCTGTGGTCGGCGATGGTGTTCGTGTTCCTGTTCACGCCACTCGCGTTCATCGTCGCCCACTCGTTCAACGAGAACAAGTCGATGGAGGTGTGGAGCCGGTTCTCCACCAAGTGGTACGGGGAGATGTGGGACAACTCCCAACTCACGGGTGCCGTGAAATCGTCGTTCGGAGCTGCGGCCATAGCAGCGCTGATCGCCGTGGTGCTCGGCACACTGGCGGGCGTCGCCCTGGCACGTCGACCGGGCCGATGGACGGTGGGCTTCATGGCCGTCGTGCTCCTGGTGCTGACCACCCCGGAGATCGTCGATGCGACGGGCATGCAGCTCGAATTCGTTGCGCTGGGCTCGGTGTTTCGTGAGGGGCTGGTGCCCCTGTGGATCGGGCAGTCGATCTTTTCTGCCGCGGTCGTCACCCTCATCG